>NZ_JBFUAB010000035.1:0-53149 GCF_056406535.1 Roseateles sp. P1_C1_2 | reverse complement strand
CAGTTCGATGTTGTAGACGGCGAACTCGGGGTCGGCCTCCTCGGGCGCGCCCGGCTTGGCGGCAAAGCGCTGGATCAGGTCGTCGATGTCATAGCGGCCCTCGGCCACGCGGGCGACGCGCAGCTCGGGCCGGGTCAGGGACAGCGATTCGATGACGGCACGGCCGCGCAGCAGGGAGCGCAGCGACAGGGCCGCGTCCATTTTCTGCAGCTTGAACAGCGGCGGCTGCTGGGGCGCAGCGCCCCCGATGCTCAGGCCTTCGACGATGAGGGCCAGGCGCCAGGGCTGGAAGCTGGCCTCTTCGATGCTGACGGGCCGGCCCAGGGCCTCGCTCGCCAGCGCCGCGCCGCGGCCGGTGACCCAGCCCGGCAGCGCCAGCGTCACGATCAGCAGCAGCAAGGTGGCCCCGGCCGACAGGGCGGCAACGGTCAGAAGGCCGATTCGGGCGATGCGGGCGGGCGAGCGGGGGGTGGGAAAGGTGGTCGTCACGGCAAAAGCATTATTGATGTCGGCGAAGATGCCGCGGGTGATCTCCCTCGACTATCCGGGTTTCAAGGCGCTGCTGCTGGCCGCCGCGCTGCCGCCTGCGCCGATGCTGTTGCTGGCCGTCTGGGGCGGCTGGCGGCTCAGGCGTGGGCGGCGCTTCGGCGGGCTGCTGCTGGGCCTGGCGCTGGCGGGTGTCTGGCTGTCGGCCACCGAGGCGGTCGGCGAACTGCTGAGCCGGGCCGTCGGCCAGCCTGCGGCACTGGCACCGACCCAGGTCAACGCGCTGCGCGGCCGCACCGACGGCGCCGTGCTCGTGCTGGGCGGCGGCGTGAGGCACCATGCCCCGGAGTTCGACGCCGGCATACCGACGCGGATCACCGCCGAACGCCTGGCCTATGGCGTCTGGGTCGCCCGGCGCAGCGGCTGGCCGCTGGCCTTCTCCGGCGGCATCGGCTGGACGGCAACGGAGCTGCGCCAGCCCGAGGCCGCGATCGTCGGCCGCGTCGCGGCACAGGACTATGGCTTGGCGCTGCGCTGGACGGAGGCCAGTTCACGCGACACACGAGAGAACGCCGCCCAGACCCTGCCCTTGCTGGCGAAGGCGGGCGTGAAGCAGATCGTGCTGGTCACGCATGACGCCCATATGCGTCGCGCCATGCGCGCCTTCGAGGCCGAGGCCGCGCCACTGGGCATCCAGCTGCTGCCGGCCCCCGTGGGCCTGCGCGACGATGCGCTGAGCAGCTTCGACGACTGGTGCCCGTCGGTAGAAGGCTTCGCCCGAGTGCGCTACGTCGCCTACGAAACGCTGGCCTGGTGGGCAGGACGTTAGAAATAGAAACCCCGCCGGGCTTTAAGGCCGGGCGGGGTGGGTGGCTATGCCACCTTGGGGCTCCACGGCGATTTGCCGAAGGGCTCCTGGCGCGCAAGGGATTGCGCCAGAGGTTGTGCCTGAAAAGGCATTCCAACAGTAGGCGAGCGCTGTCAGGGCTTCAAGAAGAGTTGCCCGAATAGCGCCTCGGCACGCTTTGTGACCTCGGGCGGCAGGCTGATGCCACGGCCCCATTCGCGGCTGGTTTCCCCAGGCCATTTGTTGGTGGCATCCAACCCCATCTTGCCGCCCAGGCCGCTGACGGGTGAGGCGAAGTCAAGGTAGTCGATGGGGGTGTTGTCCACCAGCGTGGTGTCGCGCACCGGGTCCATGCGGGTGGTGATGGCCCAGATCACCTCCTGCCAGTTGCGCGTGTCGATGTCGTCGTCCACGACGACGATGAACTTGGTGTACATGAACTGGCGCAAAAAGCTCCAGATGCCGAACATCAGCCGCTTGGCGTGTCCCGGGTAGGCCTTCTTGATCGAGACCACGGCCATGCGGTAGCTGCAACCCTCGGGCGGCAGGTAGAAGTCGACGATCTCCGGAAACTGCTTCTGCAGTATGGGCACGAAGACCTCGTTGAGCGCGACGCCGAGGATGGCCGGCTCGTCGGGTGGCTTGCCGGTGTAGGTCGAGTGGTAGATCGGATTCTTGCGCTGGGTCTGGCGCGTGATCTCGAAGACGGGGAACCAGTCCTGCTCGTTGTAATAGCCGGTGTGGTCGCCGAACGGCCCCTCCAGCGCGTGCAGATAGCCGCCCTTCTCCTTCAGCGGCACGCCGTGCTCGCTGACGCCGGTGTAGCCGGGCGCGGCGATGGGGATATGGCCTTCCAGCACGATCTCGGCCGAGGCCGGCGCCTGCAGCGGCTGGTTCTTGCCGACGCCGGTGTTGACGAGCTCCGTGCGCGAACCCCGCAGCAGGCCGGCGAACTGGTATTCGGACAGCGAATCCGGAACCGGCGTGACGGCACCGAGGATGGTGGCCGGGTCGGCGCCCAGGGCCACGGCGATCGGGAACGGCTCGCCGGGATGGGCTAGAGAGAAGTCTCTGAAATCCAGCGCACCACCACGGTGCGCCAGCCAGCGCATGATGACC
Source organism: Roseateles sp. P1_C1_2 (assembly GCF_056406535.1). Lineage (NCBI taxonomy): Bacteria > Pseudomonadati > Pseudomonadota > Betaproteobacteria > Burkholderiales > Sphaerotilaceae > Roseateles > Roseateles sp. P1_C1_2. Next base: position 50,697 of record NZ_JBFUAB010000035.1, on the reverse strand, counting down.
TGGCGGGGCGAAATCAGCTGCTGGCGGTAGATGCCGAGGTTCTGGCGGGTCCGTGTCGGGCCCCGGGTGATGACCAGACCCCACGTGATCAGGGGGGCTGCGTCGTCCGGCCAGCAGGTCTGGATGGGCAGGCGACCGAGGTCGATGTCGCCGCCCTCGAAGCTCTCTTCCTGGCAGGGCGCGCGGCGCTGCACGGCCGGCTTCATGTCCCACAGCGCCTTGGCCATCTGGAGCAGCTTGCCGGCGTCCTTCAAGCCCTTGGGCGGATCCGGCTCCTTGAGGCTGGCCAGCACCCGGCCGACATCCCTCAGATCGGCCAGAGACTCAGCGCCCATGCCGAGTGCGACGCGACGCGTTGTCCCGAAAAGATTGGTCAAGGCGGGGGTGGAATGGCCCGTCGGCGCCTCGAACAACAGGGCCGGCCCACCGGCCCGCAGCACGCGGTCGCTGAGGGCCGTCATCTCCAGTACCGGCGAGACTTTTTCGCGCACGCGCTTGAGCTCTCCGAGGCCTTCCAGGCCGGTCATGAAGTCCCTCAGATCGCTGTATTTCATAACCAAAAGTAGTTTTGAAGAGTCCAAACAACCTTGACTGGTTATCTTCGACTCGTAAAATTCGCCGCTTCGGGTTTTTACTGAAACCCAACCGGCCGGGTCCTCCGGGCACACAGATGCCACAGACCAAAGCAATAGGCCGGGAAATTATCACCGTCGCCCCACCCAGACCGCCCCGCTAACTGAGGCAGCCTGAGGCGGGCCACGACACAAGGAGTCGCATGACGACACGTCAAGACCTGTTCAGCCTGGCTCGCCACACGCGGGATTCGGCGTCGCTGTTCGTTCAGGACATCGGCAACGGCCTGCTCGTGGTCAGCCACAACACGCTGGCCCTGCTGGGGCTGGCCGTGGTGTCGGTGCTGCTGGTGTTCACGAGCCAGGCAGGCCTGCGCGAGAAGCTGGAATCCGCCACGCTGGGCTGGCTGAACGCCCGCCAGGAAGCCCGCGCAGAAGCCGAGGGCAACACGCTGTTCGCGGCCGCTGAGCCGGATGCCATCGCCCGCGCCACCGCCACCGACCCGCGCGAACTGAGCCGCCAGCAAGCGGCCGTCGCCCATTGGCTGGCACGCCGCTACAGCGTGGCGCCGGAGCCCATCAGCCGCCTCGTGCAGGAAGCCTGGGCCGTGGGCCAGCGCGCCAAGGTCGAGCCGACGCTGATCCTGGCCATCATGGCCATCGAGTCGCGCTTCAACCCTTTTGCCCAGAGCGCCGTCGGCGCCCAAGGGCTCATGCAGGTCATGACCCGGGTGCATGACGACAAATACGAAGCCTTCGGTGGCACGCACGCCGCTTTCGACCCGGTGACGAATCTGCGCGTCGGCGTGCAGGTGCTGAAGGAATGCATCCAGCGGGCCGGCAGCCTGGAGGACGGCCTGCGCTTCTACGTCGGCGGCGCCAATCTCGCAGAAGACACGGGCTACACGGCCCGCGTGCTGGCGGAGCACGACCTGCTGAAGGCCGTCGCCGCCGGCCGTACCGTGCCGACCATGACGACGGCTCGCCCGCTGCGCGAGGCAGCGTCGGCCCCCACGGGTGGTGATTCTGCTCAAGTGGCCCTGCTGCGCTAGAAACGCGGCCCCCATGCTCGCTTTGCGAGCTGCCCCCGAGGGGGTGCGTCAGCGGCTCCGGACGGCCGCGCGCCGCTGACATACACTGGGTGTTCACGCGACTGGCGATCAGGGTCACGAGCTGACCTGAGGTGGGCCACCACCGGGGAGCGTGAGGCGGTTTCAACCGCTATCAGCCGTTCGCCTGGGCAGCCTTGGACGTCACGCCTGCCGTGATCGCCTGGGATTGACCGCCTGACCTTCGGAACACCAGCCATGTTTGACCGCAACACCTCCACCCTCGCCCTGGTTGACCCCGAGATCTGGACCGCCGTCCAGAACGAGAACCGCCGCCAGGAAGACCATATCGAGCTGATCGCCAGCGAGAACTACACCTCGCCGGCCGTCATGCAGGCCCAGGGCAGCCAGCTCACGAACAAGTACGCCGAGGGCTACCCCGGCAAGCGCTACTACGGTGGCTGCGAGTACGTCGACGTCGTCGAGCAGCTCGCCATCGACCGCCTCAAGGCCTTGTTCGGCGCCGAATACGCCAACGTGCAGGCCAACTCGGGCTCGCAGGCCAACCAGGGCGCCTTCTTCGCGCTGCTGCAGCCCGGCGACACCATCATGGGCATGAGCCTGGCCGAAGGCGGCCACCTGACCCACGGCATGGCGCTGAACATGAGCGGCAAGTGGTTCAACGTCATCAGCTACGGCCTGGACGCCAATGAGGCGATCGACTACGACGCCATGGAAGCCCTGGCGCGCGAGAAGAAGCCCAAGCTCATCATCGCCGGTGCGTCGGCCTACTCCCTGCGCATCGACTTCGAGCGCTTCGGCAAGATCGCCAAGGAGATCGGCGCCTACTTCATGGTCGACATGGCCCACTACGCCGGCCTGATCGCCGCGGGCGTCTACCCGAACCCGCTGCCGCACGCCGACGTCGTCACGTCCACCACGCACAAGAGCCTGCGCGGCCCGCGCGGCGGCATCATCCTGACGAACGACGAGGCGATCGCCAAGAAGATCAACTCGGCCATCTTCCCCGGCATCCAGGGCGGCCCGCTGATGCATGTCATCGCCGGCAAGGCCGTGGCCTTCAAGGAAGCGCTGACGCCCGAGTTCAAGGCCTACCAGGAACAGGTCGTCAAGAACGCCAAGGTGCTGGCCGACACGCTGATCGAGCGCGGCCTGCGCATCGTCTCCGGCGGCACCGAGAGCCATGTCATGCTGGTGGACCTGCGCCCCAAGAACCTGACCGGCAAGGAAGCCGAGGCCATCCTGGGCGCCGCCCACATGACCTGCAACAAGAACGGCATCCCCAACGACCCGCAAAAGCCCATGGTCACCAGCGGCATCCGCCTGGGCACGCCGGCCATGACGACGCGCGGCTTCAAGGAAGAACAGGTGCGCGCCACGGCCCACCTGATCGCCGACGTGCTGGACAAGCCCCACGACGAGGCCAACCTCGCCGCCGTGCGCGAGAAGGTCGCCAAGCTGACGGCCGCCTTCCCGGTGTATCGCGGTTAAGCGGGCCTGCCATGCGCTGCCCGTTCTGCTCTCACACCGAAACCCAGGTCGCCGAGACCCGGGAGTCGGATGAGGGCGACGTCGTGCGGCGCCGGCGCCGCTGCCTGTCCTGCGACAAGCGTTTCACGACCTATGAGCGGGCCGACATCGCCATGCCCTCGGTCGTCAAGAAGGATGGGCGGCGCGCCGATTTCGATGCGGCCAAGCTGCGCGCCTCCATGCAGCTGGCCCTGCGCAAGCGGCCGGTCAGCGTCGAGCAGATCGATGCGGCCATCACTCGCATCGAGGAAAAGCTGCTCGCCAGCGGCGCGCGCGAGATTGCATCCACGCGCCTGGGCGAGTTGCTGATGCGCGAGCTCAAGCGCATCGACAAGGTCGCCTATGTGCGCTTCGCTTCGGTCTACCGCAGCTTCGAGGACGTGGACGAGTTCCGCCAACTGATCCGCGAGATCTGACTCCGGGTTGACCCTATCCCCCTTTGGAGGGGCACTGGGGGGATGGCACCGCCGCCCTCCCCCGTCGCTCCGCCCAAAGGAGGAAAGACGTCACGGTCCGCGCTTTCTAGAGTTCGTTCATTCGCAACGAACCCAGGGAGCCGACATGAACCGCACCGCCAACACCCGCCGTCAAAGCCGTGGTTTCACCCTCGTCGAGCTGTGCGCCAGCGTCGGCATCTGCGCCGCCCTGGTCGGCCAGGCGGTGCCCGCGATGGGCACGCTGCGCCAGCAGCAGCAACTGCGCGTCAGCGCCGACACCCTGGCCGGCGACCTGCGTCTGGCCCGCAGCGAAGCCGCCCGCCTGAGCGAATCGGTCTTCTTCCGCGTCAGCGGCAAGGGGGCCAACGCCTGCTACGTGGTCTACATCGGCGCCAAGGACGACTGCGATTGCGCCGGCGGCAAGGCCGTCTGCAGGAAGACCAGCAGCGCCGTCATCAAGACCGAGTGGCTGCCTGCAAGCCAGCCGGTGCGCCTCTCCAGCAATGCCGAGACGCTGCAGTTCCAGCACCAGCAGGGTCTGGTCACCCAGACCGGCAGCATCGAGCTCAGCCTGAACGGCGGCCAGGTCATCCGTCAGGTCGTGGCCATCACCGGCCGCGTGCGCAGCTGCTACGTGGGCGCTGAAAAAGTCAGCGGCATGCCCAGCTGCGCTTGAGCCCCCTTGTTCGTGGTGGCTGCCGACCAGCGGCACAACTCGGCAGACGAGCGGCAGAAATGTTACTGATCGTCGTGACGTACTGCCGAAAATCGGGCCATGCGCACCTGCCCCCGTTCGCGAAGCCAAGGCTTCACCCTGATCGAGCTGATGGTCGCGCTCGCCATCGCCGGCATCGTCGCGGCGATCGCCTACCCCGCCTACACCTCCCAGATGCAGCGTGGCCGCCGCGCCGACGCCATCTCGGCCCTCACGGCCGTCATGCAGGCGCAGGAGCGCTTCCGCGGCAATTCCGCCACCTATGCATCCACACTGGCCGCGCTGGGGGTGACTGTCTCGGACATCACGCCCCTGTACACCATCAGCTTGGCAGGCGTCGGCGCAGGTGGAACCTATGACACCGGCTATGCCGCAACGGCGACCCCCGTCGTCGGCAGCAAGCAGGCCAAGGACGTGACCTGCAAGACGCTGACGGTGACGCTGGTGGGCGCCACGCCCGTCTATTCGGCGACGGGCGATCCCAGCAACAGTGGCTCGGATCGCGTCACCACCAACGAATGCTGGCCTCGATAGCCATGAAGAAACACCTTCATGCCCTTAAGGCCCGCATCCTCGGCCTGACGCTGATCGAAATCATGGTCAGCCTCGGCATCCTGGGCGTCGTGCTGGCCATGGCCGTGCCGTCCATGGCCGACCTGCTGGAAAAGCGCCGCGTCACGGCCGCTGCCGAGGAGGTGGCGGGCATCCTGACGTACGCGAAGGCCGAAACGAACGCGACCAATTCGCTGCTCATCGTGCGATTCGACCCGGGTGCGAACGCGGGCATGAGCTGCGCCGCGGTCGTGACCACCGCGGGCCTGAACATCTGCGACTGCACCGCTGCGCCAGCCAATGTCTGCGACGGCACTTCCTCGAGGGTGTTGCGCCTGTTCCAGCTGCCCAGGAAGCATGTGCAGTTCGACGCCATTGCCACCTGGCCGCTGGGCGCGAGCAACTACATCAGATTCACACGCGACCAGAACACCGTGGGCATGAGCGATTTTCATGTCGACGTGGCGGGCCTGAAGAAGGGTTACACGCTGCGCGTCGAGGTCAACCCCGCGGGGCGCGTCAAGGTCTGCGCGCCGGCCGTGGCGGCGTCCGGCGCTGCGGCGTTCACCAAGATGAGTGGGTACGGCACATGCAGCTGATGACGACACATGCCAGGTCCGGCAAGGCTCAGCGAGGCGTGGGCCTGGTTGAGCTGATGGTCGGCATCACCGTCGGCCTGATCGTCACGGCCGGCGCGGCCGTGGTGGCCACGCGGCAGATCAACGAACACCGGCGCCTGATGCTTGAAGTGCAGATGCAGCAGGATCTGCGCATCGCCGGCGACTTGCTGCAGCAGGACCTGCGCCGCGCCGGTTACCGCGGCCTGCCCTCCAATGGCGTCTGGCAACCCGAACGCAATGCCGGCGCGACGCCTGCCAAGGAAGCGGCGTCCAGCCCCTACACCCAGTTGACGCAGAGCGCCGGCGGCCACGACCTCTACTACCGCTATGCCAGAACCAGTGGCGGCGTGCGCAACACGACCAACGTCGTGAAGGCCAACGAGCAGTTCGGCATCCGCTGGAACCAGGGCACCGAGTCGCTCTCCATCCAGCTCGGTTTCCTCGCCAATGGCCAGGCCAACTGGCAGCCCATCACCGATCCGGACGTGGTCCTGATCAAGGATTTCGTGCCGACCATCGTCACGCAGCAGATCCCGCTCGACGATCTCTGCGACCCCTCTTGCAAGGCTGCGGGCACCTGCCCGACCCAGACCGTCAGGCGCGTCGACTTCACGATCAAGGCGGTCGCCAAGTCCGACAGCAGCGTCGTGCGCACCTTGGTCGTCAGTGAGAAGCTGCGCGCCGACGACATCAGCGGGGCATGCCCGGCATGAAACATCAACATCCCATGCCGCAGGCCCGGCCCCAGCGCGGCGCCGCCACGCTGGTCGTGGTCATGGTGCTCTTCCTCGTCATGGCCCTGCTGGCTGCCTATGCCAACCGCAGCCTGATGTTCGAACAGCGCATCGCCGGCAGCTATTACCGCGCCAGCATGGCCCAGGAAATGGCTGAAGCGGGGGTGGAGTGGACGGTGGCCATGTTGAATGGCACGGCCATCGACGACAGCTGCGCCGCCGTCGCCACGGGTGGCACCCGCTTCGTCGACAAATATTTCAATGTCTCGGCCGCGGACCGCACCACGACCCCCAAGATCACGACGGTTCCGACGCCTCTGGCCGTCGATTGCTCCTCCAACGGCAGCGGCCTGGTCTGCCGTTGCCCGGTTCCCAATACCCGCACGCCACAGCCCTCCACGGCGCTGAGCGGTGCGCTGATCCCGAGCTTCGGCGTGGCGCTGGGCACTGACCCCCCGCCCAGCCTGCGCTACGGCAATTTCCTGCTGGATGGCAATGGCTGTTCGGACAGCAGTGTCGACAACTGCACCGGCACCAACTCGGAAGCGCGCAGCCAGACGGCCGCGGCGCTGGCCCTGCAGCAGGTCTCCGTCGCCTTCGTCGCTGCGGTGCCTTCGTCACCGGCGGCGCCGTTGACCGTCAAGGGCAACCTGACCACTTCCGGCGCTGGCGGCCTCGGCCTGCACAACACCGATGCGCGCACGGCCGGCCTGCTCGTCGTGTCCAGCGGCGTGGCGCCGACCTTGAACGACGACCGCATGGACAGCGTGCCTGGCACGCCGCCGGACCAGGCGCGTGTCTTCATGGACAGCTATCTGCAGAGCCTGCCGAACACCACGGAAGGCAACATCAAGTTCTTCCGCAACTTCATGGGCATGGCGCCGGCCCGCTATCCCAACCACCCCGCTGCGCGCGCCGTCAGCTGCACGGCCGGCAATTGCGGCACGGATCTGGTGAACGCCGTCAATGCAGGCAAGCGCATCCTGACGGTCAATGGGCCGATGGCCATCAGCGGCAATGTGGCCATCGGCACGGCGGCCGCGCCGGTGGTGATCGTCGTGAACGGTCAGGTGGACATCACCGGTCCGATGGAGTTGAACGGCATGCTGGTGGTGCTGGGCAACCTGAACTGGACCAACAACAGCCCGGCGGCCTCGCAGGTCACGGGCATGGTGGTGGTGCAGGGCAATATGGACGCCATCGGACGCATGGACATCATCTACCAGCAGGCCATCGCGAACGAGCTGCGCAACCGCCTGGGCAGCTATGCGCGCGTCTCGGGTGGCTGGATCGACAGCGACACCAAGTGACCCAGTCCGCCATGCCTAAGCTCCTGCACCCCCACGCCCTGCGCCGCGCCTCGCGCCGCCAGCGCGGCGTCACGCTGATCGAGGCCCTGGTGGCCTTGCTGGTGATGTCCTTCGGCATGCTCGCCCTCGTCGGCCTGATGAGCAATCTGCGCCGCGGCGGCGACCTGGCCAAGCAACGCAGCGAGGCCATGCGCATTGCCCGCGCCGAGATCGCCGGCCTGAAGGATTTTTCGGAACTGACCCGCACCGCGGCGACACCGGCAACTGCCCGGACCTACAGCGACATCGCCACCCCGGCGGCGGCTGCGTCAGCGGTCACCCCCGTCGACTCGAACACCGCCTACAACGTCACGCGCCAGGTCACGACGCTGGCCGACGCCCAGGCCAAGCTGGTCCGCGTCGGCGTGACCTGGACCGATCGCGCCGGCGACAACCAGTTCCTCAATCTGGACACCGTCATCGCGGCCGTCGACCCGCTGTTCAGCGCGGCCGTGGGCTTCACGCCGCCCGCCGGGCCGGTGACGCAGGGGGGGGGGCGCAACCCGGCCATCCCGCCCGGGGCCAAGCAACTGGACGGCAAGATCAGTGCCTTCTATCCGGACCGGTCGAGCAACCGGGTCTGGGTCTTCAACAACATCACCGGCGTCATCACCGGCAGATGCACGGATGCGGGCGTCGTGCAGTCGGCGCTGACGGCCGCCAACGTCTACGCCTGCCAGACCCCCATCCTCGGCTATCTGCTCAGCGGCGTGGTCCGCTTCTCCAACAGCAATCCGGCCAACCCGAGCGCGCCCGGTGGCACCGCCATTCCGCTGGGCGTGGCCCTCGTCGGCGGCAGCTATTCGCTGCCTCGGCTCAACGCCCAAGGCGCGCCGGTCATGAGCGGCGGCAACGTGGTGCTGGACAATTTTGTCGCCACACCGCCTGCACCGCCCGCGGCGCCGTTCGTGCCGGACTGCTTCCAGGATGCCCCCGCCAGCGCGCCCAGCGCCCAGCTTTTTGTCACCTACAACTGCATCGTCTACCCGGAAAGCGCCACGAAACTCTGGTCCGGCAGGCTGGAGCTGACGGGCATCAACCTCGGCACGACCGCCGCCGAATACCGGGTCTGCCGCTACAGCGCCGACTACAACGGCAGCGGCGGCATGTTCACCGCCGACTGGAAGAACCTGGAGAACGAAGAGCATCCGGACGTCTATGCCCGTGTCGCGACCTCGTTGACGCGCCAGAACTTCCTGGTCATCCGCGGCGACCTGACCTGCCCCACGGCGCCTGCCGTCAGCCCCGCCACCGGCGTGTTCGCCGACTACTCGACCCTGCAGCTGCAACCTTGACCGCTGGCTAGACTGGCGGCATGAATTCGCCCGCAATCACGGCGGCGCTGCAGCGAGCGCTCTCCCTGGCCGAGCAGGCCATCGGCCTGACCGACCCGAATCCCCGAGTCGGCTGCGTCATCCTGGCGCCCGACGGCCGGGAGCTCGGCGCCGGCCACACCCAGCCGGCCGGCCAGGCGCACGCCGAAGTGATGGCCCTGCGCGACGCCGCTGCGCGCGGCCACGACGTGCGCGGTGCCACGGCGGTGGTCACCCTCGAGCCCTGCTCCCATCACGGCCGCACGCCGCCCTGCTGCGACGCGCTGATCGACGCCGGCATCGCGCGCGTCGTCGCGGCTGTCGAGGACCCGAATCCCCAGGTTGCCGGCCAAGGCCTGGCGCGCCTCAAGGCCGCCGGTCTCCGGGTCGAACTCGCCGACCCCGCCAGCGCCGAAGCGGCCAGCGAGCTCAATATCGGCTTCTTCTCGCGTATGCGGCGCGGCCGACCCTTCGTGCGCCTGAAGTCGGCCATCTCGCTCGATGGCCGCACCGCCCTGCCCGACGGGCGCAGCCAATGGATCACCGGCGAAGCGGCCCGCACCGATGGTCATGCCTGGCGCCGCCGTGCCGGTGCCGTGCTGACCGGCATCGGCACCGTGCTGGCCGACGATCCGCGCCTGGACGTGCGACTCGTACCCACGGCCCGCCAGCCGCTGCGCATCGTGCTCGACCCCCAGGGCCGCATGCCGCCCGGTGCGCGCATCCTGCAGCCGCCCGGTGAGGTCCGCGTCATCGGCCCCGGCCGGTCCGATCTCGCGGCGCTGATGGCCGAACTGGGCAGCCAGGGCATCAACGAACTGCATGTCGAAGCCGGCCCGACGCTGTCCGGCGCCCTTCTCGACGCCGGCCTCGTCGATGAGCTGTTGATCTACCAGGCGCCGATGCTGATCGGCGAAGGCCGCCCGCTTGCGGCACTGCGCTCGCTGCCCGGTTTGGCCGACGCCCGTCGCTGGCGCTTCATTGAGGCCACACAAGTCGGCCAGGATCTGCGCTTGCGGCTGCGTCTGACCTAGGGTCGCCACCTACAATCACCGGCTATGCCCATCTCCCCCATTCCCGAGCTGGTGGCCGAGCTGGCCGCCGGCCGCATGGTCATCCTCGTCGACGAGGAAGACCGCGAGAACGAAGGCGATCTCGTGCTGGCGGCCGACCTCGTCACGCCCGAAGCCATCAACTTCATGGCCCGCTACGGCCGCGGCCTGATCTGCCTGACCCTGCCGCGCGAGCATTGCGAGCGCCTGCAACTGCCGCCGATGACGCGCCGCAACGGCACCCAGCATGGCACCGCCTTCACGGTGTCCATCGAGGCCGCGACCGGCGTCACGACCGGCATCTCCGCCGCCGACCGGGCCCGCACCGTGCAGGCGGCCGTGGCACCTGAGGCCAAGGCCAGCGACCTCGTCCAACCCGGCCACATCTTCCCGTTGCAGGCCCAGGATGGCGGCGTGCTGATGCGCGCCGGCCATACCGAGGCCGGCTGCGACCTCTCCCGCATGGCCGGCCTGTCGGCCACCTCCGTGATCTGCGAGATCATGAAGGACGACGGCACCATGGCCCGCCTGCCCGACCTCGAGATCTTCGCGGCCGAGCATGGCCTGAAGATCGGCACCATCGCCGACCTCATCGAGTACCGAAGCCGCCACGAAAGCCTGATCCAGCGGGTAGCCGAGCGGCGCCTGAACACGGCCCAGGGCGAGTTCGATTGCCAGGTCTTCACCGACCGCACCGGCGGCACCCACCTGGCGCTCAGCCACGGCCAGTGGACGCCCGACAGCGAAGTCCTCGTGCGCGTTCACGAGCCGCTGTCGGTCCTGGACCTGCTGGAAGCCGGCGCCTGCGGCCATTCCTGGGGCCTGCCCGCCGCGCTGGCCGCGGTCAAGGCCAGCGCCGGCGGTGTGGTCGTGTTGCTGAACTGCGGCGAGGACGCCGCTGGCGTGCTGGCCCGCGTGCAGGCCTGCGAACCCGCACCCGCCAGCAAGGGTGCGATGGACCTGCGCACCTATGGCGTCGGTGCCCAGATCCTGAAGGCCCTGGGCGTGCACCGCATGCGCCTGCTCGGCAGCCCGCGCCGCATGCCGAGCATGGCCGGCTATGGTCTCGAAGTGACCGGCTTCACCGCCCCTCCCAACTGCTGACCCCGAAAGGCCCGAGATGCAAGATTCCGAACCCGGCCTGCCCAGTTTCGAGGGCGCACTCGATGGCAGCGAGCTGACCATCGCCATCGTCCAGGCGCGCTTCAACGACGCCATCACCTCGTCGCTGGCCAGTGCCTGCCTGGCCGAGCTGTCGGTGCTGGGCGTGCCGACCGAGGCCATCCGCCACATCACCGTGCCCGGCGCACTCGAGGTGCCGCTGGCCCTGCAGGCCCTGGCCGAGAGCAATGACTTCGACGCGCTGATCGCGCTGGGTTGCATCATCCGCGGCGAGACCTACCACTTCGAGCTGGTCGCCAACGAGAGCGGCGCGGCCGTGACCCGCGTCGGCCTGGACCATGGCGTTCCGATCGCGAACGCCATCCTGACCGTCGAGAACGAAGCCCAGGCCTGGGCCCGCGCCGAACCCAAGGGCCGCGATGCCGCCCGCGTCGCCGTCGAGATGGCCAACCTGCTGAAAGAGATCGAGTGAACGCACCCCAGAAGACCGCCTCCAAGACGGCCACCAAGCCCGGTGCCAAGCGCGCCCCCGCCAAGTCGGCGCGCCGCCGCTCGCGCGAGGCCGCGGTGCAGGGCCTCTACCAGTGGCTGCTGACCGGCGAGGACCTCGGTGCCATCACGGCCCTGGGCCGCGAGCAGGACGGCTATGCCAAGCTCGACGTCAAGCACTACGACGCACTGCTGGCCGGTTGCGTCGCCGAGGCCGCCGACCTCGACGCCATCCTGTCGCGCCACGTCGACCGCAAGACCACCGAGCTCTCGCCCATCGAGCACGCCATCCTGATGATCGGCGCCTACGAGCTCAAGCACTGCATCGACATCCCCTACCGGGTGGCCATCAACGAGGCGGTCGAGCTGGCCAAGTCCTTTGGCGGCACCGACGGCCACAAGTATGTGAACGGCGTGCTGGACCGCGCGGCCGGCGACCTGCGCCCGACCGAGGTCGCTGCCAAGCGCTGATCAAGCCGTGAAGTTGGCCGCCCGGCTCGACCGCATCGAGCCCTTCTATGTGATGGAGCTGGCCAAGGCCGCGGCCCAGGTCGCGGCCGGCCCCTTGTGCGACCCAGCCCAGGGTGGTCGGCGCATGATCCGCCTCAATATCGGCGAGCCCGACTTCGGCGCCGCGCCCGCGGTGCGTGAGGCCGTGGCCCGCATCGCCCAAGGTCCGACGCCCTATACCGACGCCCTCGGCCTGCCCGCGCTGCGCGAGGCGATCTCGCGCTGGTACGGCCAGCGCTTTGGTCTCGACATTGCGCCGGCCCGCATTGCCGTCACCGCCGGTGCTTCAGCGGCCCTGCAACTCGCCTGCCTCGCTCTCTTCGAGCGCGGCGACGAGGTGCTGATGCCCGACCCCTGCTATCCCTGCAACCGCCACTTCGTGACGGCCGCCGACGCGACGCCACGGATGCTGCGCACAGGCCCGGCCGAACGCTTTCAGCTCGATGCCGACCAAGTGCGCGAAGCATGGACACCGGCGACGCGCGGCGTGCTGCTGGCTTCGCCCAGCAACCCCACCGGCACCTCCATCGCGCCCGAGGTGCTCGCCGACATGGTGGGCTTCGTGCGCGAGCGCGGCGGGGTCACGGTCGTCGATGAGATCTACCTGCCGCTGAGCTACGAGGCGCATTTCGGCCACAGTGCACTGGCCCTGGGCGAGGACGTCATCTCGGTCAACAGCTTCTCCAAATACTTCGGCATGACGGGCTGGCGCCTGGGCTGGCTGGTGCTGCCCCCGGTCCTTGTTCCAGCCATCGAGCGCCTGGCGCAGAACCTCTACATCTGCCCGTCCACGCTGGCCCAGAAGGCGGCCCTGGCCTGCTTCGAGCCCGAGTCCATCGCCGAATTCGAACGCCGCCGCGCCGTGCTGCGCGAGCGCCGTGACTTCATCGTGCCGGCCCTCAACGACCTCGGCTTGACCGTGCCCGTGCCGCCCGATGGCGCCTTCTATGCCTGGATGGACATCAGCCGCTTCCACGCCGACAGCTGGGCCTTTGCTCATGAGCTGCTGCAGAGCGCCCAGGTCGCGTTGACGCCTGGCCGCGACTTCGGCCTGGCCGATCCGCAGCGCTGGATGCGCCTGTCCTTCGCCTCATCCATCGAAGACCTGCACGAGGCCGTCGCTCGCCTGCGCGAGGTGCTCGCATGAGCGACTTCCAGTTCCCCATCCGCGTCTACTGGGAAGACACCGACGCCGGCGGCATCGTCTTCTACGCCAACTACCTGAAGTTCTTCGAGCGCGCCCGCACCGAGTGGCTGCGCGCGGCGGGCGTCGAGCAGCACCAGCTGCGCGAGGACACCGGCCTCATCTTTGTCGTTGCCGCCACCAGCCTTCGCTATGTCGCGCCGGCCAGGCTCGACGACCTGTTGACCGTCACCGTCGAACCCGAACCGGCCGGCCGCGCCAGCCTTGTCGTGCGCCAACGCGCGCTGCGCGGCGACACGCTGCTGTGCGAAGGCGAGATCCGCATCGGCTGCGTGCGCGCCGACGACCTGAAACCCCAACGCCTGCCCGACTCGGTCGTCGCAGCGATCACCGCATGAACCAAGACCTCTCCATCGTCTCCCTGATCCTGCACGCCAGCTTCGCCGTGCAGCTCGTCATCGCGGGCCTGCTGCTGGTGTCGCTCGCGAGCTGGAGCGTCATCTTCGGCAAGCTGATCGGCCTGGGCCAGATCAAGCGCCGCAACGACGCCTTCGAGGCCGAGTTCTGGAGCGGCAAGAACTTGAACGACCTCTACCAGTCGGTCGGCAGCCGCACGGACGGCGCACCGCTGGAACGCATCTTCGCCTCCGGCATGCGCGAGTTCCTGAAGCTGCGCGAGAAGCGCGTCACCGACTCGGGCGCCCTGCTCGACGCCGCCCGCCGCGCGATGCGCGCCAGCTTCCAGCGCGAGCTCGACGCGATGGAGCACAACCTGTCCTTCCTCGCCTCGGTCGGTTCTGTCTCACCCTATGTCGGCCTGTTCGGCACCATCTGGGGGATCATGCACGCCTTCGTCGGCCTGTCCAATCTGACGCAGGTGACGCTGGCCACCGTCGCGCCCGGCATCGCCGAAGCCCTGGTCGCCACGGCCATCGGCCTGTTCGCGGCCATCCCCGCCGTGCTGGCCTACAACCGCTTCGCACGCCAGATCGACCGCAGCGCGATCACGCTGGAGACCTTCATCGAGGAGTTCTCCAACATCCTGCAGCGCAACGCGACGCAACACTAAATGGCCGCCATCTCCTCCCGGGGCGGCCGCCGGCGCCGCACGATGAACGAGATCAACATGGTCCCGTTCATCGATGTGATGCTGGTGCTGCTCATCATCTTCATGGTCAGCGCGCCGCTGATCACGACGGGCCTGGTCGACCTGCCCAGCGTGGGCAAGAGCCGCCAGCAGCCCGAGCACGTCATCCAGATCATCGTCGGCACCGACGAGAAGCTGAAGATCAAGGTCGACCAGCTCGAGCCCGAATCGATCCCCAGCAACCGCCTGGCCGAGCGCGTCAAGAAGGCCCAGGGCAAGGACGCCACCAGCCCCGTCGTCATCTCGGCCGACAAGAACGTCAAGTACGAGGCCGTCGTGCAGGTCATGGACGCGCTGCAGCGCGCCGGCATCCAGCGCGTCGGTCTGGCCGTGAAGAGCGGTGCCTCGGCCAAGTGAAATGAACGCTGTCCTGCGTCCTCCTGAAGCCGCCGGCCTCGGCCGCGGCCTCACGCTGGCCCTGGTCGCCCACGGCCTGCTGATCCTCGCGCTCAGCTATGGGCTGAACTGGCACAGCGACGCCTCGCCCGCCTTCGAGGCCGAGCTGTGGTCGGCCGTGCCCCAGATCGCCGCGCCGCGCGAGGAGGCGCCGCCGGAACCGGAACCCGAAGCGCCCAAGCCCGACACCCGCGCCCAGCAGCGTGCCGCGGAAGAAGCGGCCGCCGAGCAGCGCGAGGCCGAGATCGCCATCGCGAAAGAGAAGAAGCGCAAGGAAGAAAAGGCCCGCGACGAGGCCGCCAGGCTCGAGCGCGAGAAGGCGGCCAAGGAGAAGGAAGCCAAGGACAAGGCCGCGAAAGAGAAGGCGACCAAGGAAGAGCAGGATCGCGTCAAGAAGGACAAGGCCGCCAAGGACGCCAAAGAGGCGAAGGAAGCCAAGGACGCCGACGCCAAGCGCGAGGCGCTGCGCCAGGAGAACCTGCGCCGCATCCAGGGCATGGCCGGTGGCACGCCCGGTTCGACCGGCGCTGCGGCGCAGAACTCTGCGCCGTCCGCCGGCTATGCGGGCCGCATCAAGGGCAAGATCCGCCCGCTCATCATCTATGCCGACGACGGTGCTGCCAACCCGACGACCGAGGTGCAGGTGACGCTGGGGCCTGACGGCCGCATCCTGGGCAGCAAGGTGCTCAAGGCCAGCCCCGATGCGGACTGGGACCGCGCCGTGCTGCGCGCCATCGAGAAGGCCGAGACCCTGCCGCGCGACGTCGACGGCCGCGTGCCGCCGGTCCTGATCCTGACCTTCCGCCCGCGCGAATAGCCCTGCAGGCCCGAGGCCTCAAGCCTCCATCGAGATCGGCCGTCCCGGCAGCACCCGGCTCAGTTCGTCGGCCAGTGCCTGAAGGTCCATGGGCTTGCTGAGGAAGCCGTCCATGCCGGCTTTCAGGCAGGCATTGCGGCGCAGAGCCGTGTCGCCGGCAGTGGCGGCAACGATGGGGAAAGGCGGCAGGTTGCCGACGCGCTGCAGGGAGCGCAGATGCTCGCTGGCTTCCAGGCCGTCCATGACCGGCATGTCCACGTCCATCAGCACCATGTCGGGCGGCTCGTCACAGCAGGAATCGAGCGCCTCGATGCCGTCACCGGCCACGACCACTTCATAGCCCAGGGCCTCAAGCTGACCCCGCGCGACGATCTGGTTCACGACGTTGTCGTCGACGACGAGCACGCGTCGATGCTCCTGCACGTACAGCGGCGTGGGCGATGTCAGCCGCGACAGGGCCGTCGACGTGCGGGTATCGACATGCGCGGTGAAGCGCTCCAGTTCCAGCGGGCTGAGCGGGAGCACCCGGATGTCGACCGGGCACTGGCGCCGAAGGCGCAGGGTGTCCGAACCGGAGACCACGGCCAGCACCGTCCAAAGGCTGGGCAGGGCCTGGGCGATCTGTTCGAGCAGAGGCAGCTCCTGGCCGTCGTGCTCCGCCGCGATCATCAGCATCGGGGCTCGCGTCGCGGAGGTCGCCGCCACGGCCTCCTCGAGCCGCTCGAAGGTCACCACATGCCAGCCCAGCTGCCGCAACCTCGTCTCGACCGAGTCCAGCGCGCCGGGCAGAGGGCTGACCAGCCATGCCACCGAACCCGCGGCGTTCGGCAGGTGTTCGAAGGCCGCTTCCTCAGCGGCCACTTCACCGCCCAGTGAGATGACCAGTCCGTCAAGTCCGGCGTCGACGAACTGGACCGAACCGGCGGTGACCGGACAGGGCGCGTCTGCTCTTGCAACCAGCCCTTCAGCCTCCTCGGAAACAAGTTGCAGACGCTGCAGCACGCCCACGACATCGGAGGGGCGATGCACCCCCGTGCCGGCCGCGTGGATGACGATGCTGCTGCGGCCATAGACCGGCGGCTCGACTTCCGCGCTGAACATGACGAAACCGGACTCGAAGCAGTCGACGATGCCGAGCAATATCCGGTGGATGCCGGCACGCAGATAGGGCCCAGGATCATGAAGCTCGAGGTGTGGTCCGCGATAGTCGAAGTAGGCAACCAGCCCCTTCCTTCTGGCGTACGGCAGCACGTCGCGCGCACTCTGGGTGAACAGCTCTGAAAACTCCATGGACGGACCGTTGCTAACTGTCCGTCAGACTAGGTCAAACCCAGTTGCCCTGTCGTTTCCAAATGTCGCCGCCGCTTACAGCAGCGGCCCGGCCTCAACGCCCGCGGCCAGCCGCCCGGTTCATGATCACGCGATCGACGGACCAGCGTCCCGCCCCCCACAGCGCAATGGCCAGGGCCAGCACGCCCCACAGCGTGTGCTGAGCCAGGCCGGCGGGCGACAGGTCCTCTGCCGGCAGCGAAAGCGCCGCCATCAGGTTGACAACGAACAGGCCCACGCCGGCGAAGCGACCCGCCAGGCCGAGCACCAGCAACACCGGGATCACCAGTTCGCCCGCCGTGCCCATGTAAGCGGCCAGCACCGGCGGCAGCAGCGGCACCTGGTAGTAGTCGTTGAACAGCGCCAGCGTCGCCGACCAGTCATGCAGCTTGACGAGGCCGGAAGCCCAGAAGACCTTCGCCACATAGAGCCGCGCCGCCAGCAGCGCGAGCGACTGCAGGTGGCTCACCAGCGTGTCCAGCGGCGCCGGCAGGCGGGTGGGCTGCAGGCCGGGGTCGGTGAAGGCGCGCAACGCGGTGGTGATCAGAGCTTTCATGGTGTCGTGGTCCGGTTCGAGGGTGTCGACCTGACCTCATGCAGCCAGGCATTCTGAAGCGCGGCTTGCAGCCAGGCGCCGAAATCGAAGTCGGTTTCAGCCCCGGAACCTTTCACTGCGGCGGCTTCGAGCGCGGCGGAAAGATTCACTTCGTCGAGCAGCGCCTGCACGAAGACGGCTTCTGCTTCCGGCAAGGCCTGCCATTGCCCGCGCCAGCCCTGGCGCCAGACCAGCACCGGGCCGCCCGACTGCTGCAGCAACGCGACGCCCGGCCGCAACTGCAGCCAGAGCTGCTCGGGCGCAGTGCTGCCCAGCAGTGCCAGCGAATCGGCGTTCAGCGCCACGTCTTCGGCACGTTCAGCGCTGTGCAGCGCCCAGTCCAGCCGGGCGATGTCGGGCAGGCCGGAATCGGCACCCGCGCGCTCGAGCAGAAAGCCTTCGAGCGCACCGCCCCATTGCCCGAGGTCGCCGCTCTCGGGCGGGTGGGCACGCCAGAAGGTCCAGGCCAGCGACGCGAACTCGTCTTCGCCGAGTTCCTCGTGCAGGCGCGCGAAGGGCACGGCCAGGGCCTGGGCCGACAGCGCCCTCAGGTTGTTGCGATAGGCGGCCAGGCCGCGCTCCGCGCCGATCAGGCCGGGCGGCGCCTGAGCGCGGCCTAGCAGCGCGTCGACGAAGGCCTGCTGATCGGCCTTCATGCCTGCAGCGCCCTCGCCCGCTGGGCCTCGGCCAGCAGCACATCGAGCTCGGGCACGGCGGTGTCCCATTCGATCAGCGTCGGCACCGGGCCGAGGCGCTGCAGGGTGTGTTCGTAGACGCGCCAGACCTCGTCACGCACGCGGCTGCCGTGGTCGTCGATGACGAGGCCGTCGTCCTGCTCGCAGTGGCCCGCCAGATGGATTTCACCGACGCTGCCGGGCCGGATCGCGTCGACCCAGCGCATGGCCTCGCGGGCGGCGGCGTCCGGCGCCAGGCCGGCGTTGCGCGCGTTGACGAAGAGGTTGTTGACGTCCAGCAGCAGGCCGCAGCCGCTGCGCCGCGCCAGTTCGTTGAAGAACTCGGGCTCGGCCAGGGTGTCGCCGGCCCAGCCGACATAGGCGCTGATGTTCTCGACCAGCATGGGCCGGGCGAGGCGCTCCTGCACCTGCTGCACATGAGCCACCATCAGCGCGAGGGACTCATCGGTGAAGGGGATGGGCAGCAGGTCCGCGGCATGCAGGCCCAAACCAGAACCCGCGACGCGCGCGAAGCAGGCATGGTCCGACACCCAGCGCGGCTGCACGCGCCCGACGAGGCGGGCGAGCCGCTCCAGGTGGGCCGCGTCCAGCCCCGCCGCCGAACCCAGCGCCAGGCCGACACCGTGCAGGCTGAGGTCATAGGCCTCACGGCCAGCCTCCAGCACCGCGAGCGTCACGCCGCCGTCGGCAAAGAAGTTCTCGGAGTGGACCTCGATGAAGCCGAGCGCCGGGCGCTCGGCCAGCAAGGCCTCGTAATGGGGCTGGCGCCAGCCTATGCCCACACAGGGCATGGCCGGCGCCGGAGGGATCGCGGTCAAGCGGTCACTTCTTGGGGGCGGTCAGCTTGCCGCCTTCCTTTTCGCAACTGCCCTTGGCGACGTACTTCCACTCGTTGGCGTCCTTGTCGGCCTTGGACTGGCCGGCGCAGGAATGGCTGCCGTTGGCGGTGGCGCAGTCGTTCTGGCCGGCCTTGGCAATGCCGTAGCACTTTTCCTTGGCGGCATCAGCAGCCTGGGCCTGGGCGACCACACCGAGGGACAGGGCGGCGGCCAGAGCGGAAGAAACGAGAGCTTGGGTTTTCATGGACAGGTCTCCAAAAGGTTGGGGGGTGGAAAGGCGACCGATGATGCGGCGGCGAGACTCAAGTCGCAAGACACTGCCAAGTCCTTACACTGCCCGCCGTCATGACCGCGTCCCCTGATTTCTGCCGCCAGATCGAGGCCCAGCGCCCCGCCCTGCTGAAGTACGCCCGGCTGCAGCTGCGCAACCCGGCCTGGGCCGAGGACGCGGTGTCCGAGACCCTGCTCGCCGCGCTGGAGAAGCCGCAGGCCTTCACCGGCGCCAGCCAGATCAAGACCTGGCTGGTCGGCATCCTCAAGCACAAGCTCATCGACCAGATCCGCAAGAACTGCCGCGAGCTGTCGACGACGGCCAGCAGCGACGACGGCGAGGACCTGGACGAGCTGCTGTTCGCCACCGACGGCCATTGGCGCGACGCCCAGCATGACTGGGGCAACCCGGAGGACTCGCTGCGCCAGGTCGACTTCATGCGGGTGCTGGAAGCCTGCGTCGAGAAGCTGCCCGGCCAGCAGGGGCGCCTCTTCATGATGCGGGAGTGGCTGGAGCTGGATTCCGACGAGATCTGTAAGGAACTGGCGATCACGCCGACGAATCTGTGGGTCATGCTGCACCGCGCCCGGCTGAGGCTGCGGGACTGCCTGCAAGCCGGATGGTTCAACGCAGCGCCCGCTGGAGGAGCGACTTGATCAAGTTGAAGATCACATGCCGGGAGGCCACGCAGATCACGCTGCAGGCCGAAGACCGCCGCGTGCCGCTGGCCGAGCGCCTGTCGCTGCGCCTGCACCACCGCATCTGCACCAACTGCCGGCGCTTCTTCCGCCAGGTCCACCTGATGCGCCACGCCAGCGCGCGCTGGCGCCAGTACACCGAAGAATGATCAAGCCACCGGCGCGCCTTCGTCGGGCGCCGCTGACGCCAGCTCTTCATCCCCCGACAAGGCAATCGCGATCGCCAACCTGATCGCGTCGATCTGGGCCGCCAGGCTCATGCTGGCCACCGTCGGCTGGCTGCGCGCCGCCTGCTCGGGCAAGGCCGGGATGTGGATGAAACCGCTCATCAGGCCGCGGCCGGCCAGCTGGTGCTGCAGCTCGAAGAACACCTGGTTGCAGACAAAGGCGCCGGCCGACAGCGACAGGCCGGCGGGGTGGCCGGCGGCGCGCAGGCCGTTGCGCATGGCCTTGATGGGCAGCGTCGAGAAGTAGGCCGCGGGCGCGCCCTCGCGCACGGCCACGTCCTGCGGCCGCTCGCCGGCGTTGTCGGCGATGCGGGCGTCGATGAGGTTGACGGCCACGCGTTCGATGGAGATCTCGGTGCGGCCGCTGGCCTGGCCCAGCGCGATGGCCAGCTCGGGCCGCACCTCGGCCAGCACTTGGGCCAGCGCCGCGGGCGCCGTGCCGAAGCTCGTGGGCAGGCAGCGCGCCTGCACCGTGGCGCCCGCGATGACCTGACCCTGCAGGGCGCGTGCGACTTCCCAGGACGGATTGATGGCCTCGCCACCAAAGGGTTCGAAACCGGTGATCAGGATGTTCATGGCTGCATTGTCTCGAAGCCCGACCGTTACCGCCGACCCGTGTTTTTCGGGGGAACGGGCCGGCCACCGCCCTTCATAATCATCGGCACCCCCTGCTGCCCCCGCCCATGACCGACCCGTCCCAGCCCCTGTCCTGGCCCCACGGCGATGCCGATTCCCCTGCCGCAGGCGCGACGGGCCCGGCTTCCGGTTTCCTCTGGCCCAGCCCGCCCTATGCCGCCTACCCGCAGCCGCAGGTGCAGCGCGGCCCCGAGGCCTGCGAGATCCTCGGCCTGAACAACAGCCGCAGCATGGGCCAGTTGCTGCAGTTCGATGCCAGCGATCGCATCGTGCAGATCAATGTGCCGCCGGCGCGCAACAGCATGCCGCTGAAGTTCAGCCAGTTCCGCGCCGTCAAGCTGCTGCGCAACCTGGCGGTGCCGCCACGTGACGCCAGCGACCTGAACTCGCCGCTCAGCGTGGACCAGCGCCCACGCAGCGACTTCCGCATCGTCTTCAACGGTGGCGACGAGCTCAAGGGCGTGACCATCGGCCACCACCACGACAACTTCGGCCTCTTCCTGTTCCCGCCGCTGGCCGACGATGACGACTCGGTCCGCCGTGTCTTCGTGCCGCGCGAGGTGCTGGCGCATTTCGAGATCGGCGAGCGCCTGGGCGACATGCTGCTGAAGGACGAACTCGTCACTCCCGAGCAGCTCAACGCCGCGGCCGTCGAGCAGAGCGACCTGCGCCAGCGCCGCGTCGGCGACATCCTCGTCAACCAGCAGATCGTCACTGCCGAGCAACTGCTGCAGGCCGTCGAGCAGCAGGCCCGCATGCCCATGGTGCGCATCGGCGAGGCCTTGCTGGCACTGGAGCTGGTCACGCCGGAGCAGCTCGAAGTGGCCCTGGTGCAGCAGCGCGACGACCGCTCGGTGCCGCTGGGCGAGCTGCTGGTGCGCCGGGGCGTCATCAGCCGGGCCCAGTTGCAGTCGGCGCTGGCGCGCAAGATGGGCTATCCGGTCGTCGACGTCGAGAACTTCGCCGTCGAGCCCGACGCCGTGCGCAAGCTGCCGCATGCGGTGGCCAAGCGCCTGGAGGTGCTGCCGCTGGTGCTGCGCGACGGCCGCCTCGTCGTCGCGATGGAGGACCCGACGCGGCGCGACGCCATCGACGAGGTCGAGTTCATCACCCAGCTCAAGGTCGTGCCGACGCTGACCAAGCTCGGCACGCTGCAGTTCGCCATACCCTCGGCCTTCGACCGCTACGGCGCCGAGGCCCTGCCGCGTGGCAGTGGCGGCGTCGACCCTCTGCCCGACTTCCAGCCCGACTTCACGCTGGAAAGCTCCAACAAGCTCATCGAGAGCCTGGAGCGCGACAGCAGCGAGCGCACGGCCAAGGAAGAAGAGTCGCCCATCGAGCAGAGCGACAACTCGCTGGTGCGGCTCATCAACTCGATGATCATCGAGGCGCACAACCAGGGCGTGTCCGACATCCACATCGAGACCTACCCCGGCCGCGACAAGCTCAAGATCCGCTTCCGCCGCGACGGCGTGCTGCAGCCCTATCTGGAGCTGCCCTACACCTACCGCAACGCGATGATCGCGCGCATCAAGATCATGTGCGACCTCGACATCTCCGAGCGCCGCAAACCGCAGGACGGCAAGATCAACTTCGCCAAGTACTCGCCCCAGCACAAGCTGGAACTGCGCGTCGCCACCATCCCGACCAACAACGGCCTGGAAGACGTCGTCATGCGCCTGCTGGCCAGCAGCAAGCCCATGCCGCTGGAACGCATCGGCCTGAGCGCGGCCAACCTGGCCGCCCTGCAGGCGGCCGTGGCCCGGCCCTACGGCATGGTGCTGTGCGTCGGCCCGACGGGCTCGGGCAAGACGACGACGCTGCACTCGGCGCTGAGCCACATCAACACGCCCGAGCGCAAGATCTGGACGGCCGAGGACCCGGTCGAAATCACCCAGGCCGGCCTGCGCCAGGTCCAGGTGAACCCCAAGATCGACTGGACCTTCGCCAAGGCCCTGCGCGCCTTCCTGCGTGCCGACCCCGACGTCATCATGGTCGGCGAAATCCGCGACCAGGAGACGGCCGAGATCGCCGTCGAGGCCTCGCTGACGGGCCACCTGGTGCTGTCCACGCTGCACACCAACAGCGCCCCCGAGACCATCACCCGCCTGCTCGACATGGGCATGGACCCCTTCAACTTCGCCGACTCGCTGCTGGCCGTGCTGGCCCAGCGCCTGGTGCGGCGCAGCTGCTCTGCCTGCCGGACCAGCGAGCCCCTGACCGAGTCCGAGCTGCAGGAACTGCTGGACAACTATCTGCATGTCTTCCCCGCCGAGGGCAGGCCCAGCAAGCTCGCGCTGATGTCGGACTGGATCAAGTCCTATGGCCAGGGCGGCCGGCTGATGAAGTACCACAGCCCGGGCTGCACGGCCTGCGGCGGCAGTGGCTTCAAGGGACGTGCCGGCCTGCACGAACTGCTGACTGTGTCCAAAGACATACGCCGCATGATCCAGACCGGCGCCCGCGCCGAGGAACTACATCACGCTGGCCTCGCCGAAGGCATGCGTTCGCTGCGCCAGGACGGCATCATCAAGGTCTTGCAGGGCATCACCACCCTCGCCGAAGTCCAAGCCACCAGCAACGCCTGACCCGAAAGCTCGAGCCGATGAGTGAAGCGCCCGTAGAAGCCGCAGCCGCCCCCCGCCCCAAGCTGCGCCTGGGCGACGTCCTCGTCGAACAGCAGCTGATCTCGGCCGAACAGCTCGGCCAGGCGCTGGAGCTGCAGCGCGCCACCGGCAAGAAGCTGGGCCGCATCCTCATCGAGGCCAACCTCATCACCGAGGAGGCCCTGGCCCATGTGCTGGCCCGCCAGTTGCGCGCGCCCTTCGTCAACCTCAAGACCTTCCCGCTCAAGACCGACCTGGTGCGCCTGCTGCCCGAGACGCCGGCGCGGCGCTTCCGTGCCCTGGTGCTGGAGGAACGCGGCGACACCTTGCTGGTTGCCATGGCCGACCCGCTGGACCTGTTCGGCTTCGACGAGCTGGCCAAGATCCTGAAGCGCCGCCTGGCCATGGCCGTCGTCGCCGACAGCCAGCTGGCGGCCGTCTTCGACAAGCATTACCGCCGCAGCGACGAGATCTCCGGCCTGGCCAAGGCGCTGGAAAAGGACATCGGCGACGCCGTCGACTTCGGCGCGCTGCAGGCCAGCGTCGGCCAGGAAGGCGCGCCGGTGGTGCGCCTGCTGCAGTCGGTGTTCGAGGACGCGACGCGTGCCGGCGCCTCCGACGTTCACATCGAGCCCCAGGAGGGCGAGCTGCTGATCCGCAACCGCGTCGACGGCCTGATGCAGACGCTCACGCAGGCCGACAAGCGCATCGCACCGGCCCTGGCCCAGCGCCTGAAGCTGATGGCCGGCCTCGACATCTCCGAGAAGCGCCTGCCACAGGACGGCCGCTTCACGCTGCGCCTCTCCGACCGCACGCTGGACGTGCGCCTGTCCACCATGCCCAGCCAGTACGGCGAATCCGTCGTCATGCGCCTGTTGGGCCAGGGCTCGGCGCTGCGCCGCCTGGGCGACATCGGCATGCCTGACGACATGCTCAAGCGTTTCCGCGAATTGCTGGGGCGCGACTCCGGCATGCTGCTGGTGACCGGGCCGACCGGCTCAGGCAAGACGTCGACGCTCTATGCGGCCCTGGCCGAGCTGGACTCCGAGAAGCTGAAGATCATCACGGCCGAGGACCCGATCGAATACCGCCTGCCCGGTCTGACCCAGGTGCAGGTCAACGACAAGATCGAGCTCGACTTTGCCAAGGTGCTGCGCGCCGCGCTGCGCCAGGATCCCGACGTCATCCTGGTGGGCGAAATGCGCGACGCCGAGACGGCCGAGATCGGCCTGCGCGCCGCCATCACCGGCCATCTGCTGCTGTCCACGCTGCACACCAAGGACACCGTCTCCACGCCCTTCCGCCTGCTGGACATGGGCGCACCGCCCTTCATGGTCGCCACCTCGCTGCAGGCCGTGCTGGCCCAGCGCCTGCTGCGCGGCGTCTGCAAGCACTGCGCCGAGCCGCATCTGGCCTCGCCGCAGGAGCAGGCCTGGATCAACGAGGTGCTGGCCATGAACGGCGAAGCGCCGGGGCCCGTCAAGAGCGTGGCCGGCCGTGGCTGCGCCGAGTGCAACGGCACCGGCTACCAGGGCCGGCGCGGCATCTACGAGATGCTGGAGATGGACCCCGACATGGCCCTGGCCATCCAGAACAGCGACGCCGGCGCCTTCCTGACGGCTGCCCGCAAGTCACTGCGAGGCAAAACCCTGGCCGACCGCAGCCTGGCCCTGGTGCGGGAAAACAAGACCTCGCTGGCCGAGGCGGTGCGCATCAGCGTGGACGCTGAATGACAGAGTTGGAGCCCCTCGTCCAATCTCGCCTCGCTGAACGCGCGCGAGCCTGGCCGGTCTTGCAGACCGCGCAGCCGACGCATCGGCTGCTCTTCGGCAGGCACGACAAGTCCACAGGACTTGCCGTGTCCGGCCTCAGCCCCCTGGGGGACGGCGATGCTTGCGGCATTGAGCCGCAAGCGCACGTCCAAGCGGGCCGGCTCGGGAGCGGCCCAGCGCTCGGCCCGGAATACCTGGTATGAACTTCGCATTCAAAGGGCGCAACGGGCGCGGTGAACTGGTCGAAGGCATCGTCGATGCCCTCAACAGCGACGCGGTGGCCGCCCAGCTGATGGCCGGCGGCGTCGTGCCCGTCAGCATCGAGGCGACGAACGAGGCCGTCAGCGTGGCCGGTGGCAGCAACTGGCTCGAAGCCCTGCTCGCCAAGCCCATCACGCAGGAAGACGCCCTGGTCCTGACGCGCCAGCTCTACACGCTGCAGAAGGCCGGCGTACCCATCCTGCGCGCGCTGGCCGGCCTGGAGGCCTCCACCAGCCATCCCGGCATCATCGCCCTGCTCCAGGACGTGCGCGCCAGCCTGGACCAGGGCCGCGAGCTGGGCACCGCCTTCGCCCGCCACCCGACCGTGTTCAGCACCTTCTACGTCGCCATGACCCGCGTCGGCGAGCTGACGGGCAAGCTGACCGAGGTCTTCCAGCGCCTGGCCGAGCACCTGGAGTTCGAGCTCGACATCCGCGCCCGCATCAAGCAGGCCCTGCGCTATCCCATCATGGTCATCATCGCGATGGCCATCGCGTTGATCGTCATCAACGTCTTCGTGCTGCCCAAGTTCGCCGACGTTTTCTCCCACTTCAAGACCGAGCTGCCGTTGATGACGCGCATCCTGCTCGGCTTCTCCGCCTGGACCTTGAAGTGGTGGCCGCTGGTCGTCGCCGCCGGCATCGGGGCCTTCCTGGCCTGGCGCAACTGGATCGCGACACCGAGCGGCCGCTACACCTGGGACCGTTTCAAGCTGCGCCTGCCCATCGCCGGCAATATCGTGCTGAAGGCCACGCTGGCCCGCTTCGCGCGCAGCTTTGCGCTGGCCAGCAGCTCGGGCGTGCCCATCAGCCAGGCGCTGACCGTCGTGGCCCAGACGGTGGACAACGCCTACATCGGCGCCCGCATCGAGCAGATGCGCGACGGCGTCGAACGCGGCGAGAGCATCTCGCGCTGCGCGACCGGCACCGGCGTCTTCACCCCCATCGTGCTGCAAATGATTGCGGTGGGCGAGGAGACCGGCGAACTGGACACCCTGATGACCGAGATCGCGCAGATGTATGAGCGCGAGACCGACTTCGCCATCAAGGGCCTGTCCGCGGCCATCGAGCCCATCCTGCTGACCATCATCGGCGGCATGGTGCTGGTGCTGGCCCTGGGCGTCTTCCTGCCGCTGTGGAACCTGGGCCAGGCGGCCATGGGGCGTTGAAACGACGCCCGGGGTGTGAAGCTTGCAACGGATTGCAGGCTGATGTGGGCCCGTCATAAAACTCGTGCGCTATTCACTTCTCATCGCTGGCCCGCTGGCCGATAGTCCCGTCACTCCCCGGACCACAGCGCAGCAAGCGCAGGAAGGCACCCATGAACAAGTCTATGCAAGCTGGCTTCACCCTGATCGAGCTGGTGATGGTCATCGTCATCCTCGGCGTGCTGTCTGCCGTCGCCCTGCCCAAGTTCGTCGCCGTCGACGACGACGCCAAGCAGGCGGCCGTCAACGGCGTTGCCGGCGCCCTGAGCTCCGCCTCCGCCATCAACTACGCGGCCAAGAAGGCCAACTCCAGCAATGGCGTGACCGTGGGCAAGTGCTCCGACGTCGTCGGCGCGCTGCAAAGCCCGCTGCCCACCGGCTTCTCGGTGACCACCGACAGCACCGTGACCGCCAACGTCACCGTCAGCACCTGCGTGCTGACCGGCCACACGAACAAGACGGCCACGTTCACCGTCACCGGTACCTGATGACCCGACACCCGCGCGCCGACGCGGGCTTCACGCTGATCGAGCTCATCCTCGTTCTCGTGATCACAGCCGCCCTGGCGGTGTTCGCCCTCCCCAAGGTGGTGGACACGACGCTCTGGCGGCTGCGTACTTTTGGCGACGACCTGCAGGCGCGCCACCAGGCCATGCTGAGGCTGGCGCTGCAGCAGCGCCGCCCCATCGTCGCCACCATCACGGCCACCGGCGTCAGCTGGGCCTACGGCAGCGGCGCCGCCATCAACGCCCTGCCCTGCCCGGCCACCGAGAGCCCCTGCATCTCCGGAGGCGGCACCGTGACCTTCAACAGCGGCAACAGCGGCGCGACCGCCACCAGCAGCGGGGGCGCCATGAGCGTCACCGTCGCCTACGGCAGCTACAACCAGGCCTACCGCATCGAGGCGGATACGGGCCTGATCTACCCGACACCTTGAGGCTTGGATGATGGGTTGCTCGGCTAGCATTTCCCGCATGCCGGCCATGCACCGCAGGCGGCTCACGCGCGGCCTGACCCTGATCGAACTGCTGCTCTTCGTCGTCGTCGTCGGCATCGCGCTGGCCGCGATCCTGAAGGTCTTCGTCACCGCGACAACGGCGAGCACCGACCCCATGGTCCGCCGCCAGCAGCTGGCCATCGCCGAATCGCTGCTGCGCGAGGTCGAGCTGATGCCCTTCACGTGGTGCGATCCGGCCATCGACCCCAATGTCGACACGGTCGCCAACGCCGCGGCCTGCACGTCGCCGGAGAACAGCGGCCCCGAAGCCGGCCAGACCCGCTACGGCCCGGCCAACTTCTTCAACAACGTCAACGACTACGCCGGCTTCTCCATGGCCGGCATCCGCGACGTGACGAATACGGCCATCACCGGGCTGTCGGGCTACTCCGCCTCGGTGGCCGTCGTCGCTGCGGCCCTGGACACCGTCCCTGCGGCCGGCGACGCGCTGAAAATCACCGTCACCGTCACCGCCCCCGACGGCAGCGTCATCAGCCTGCAAGGCTGGCGCACGCGCTACGCCCCCAACAGCGCGGACTGACCATGCGAACCGAGCGCGGCTTCACGTTGATCGAGTCGGTGATGGTCATCGCCATCACCGGCATCGTCATCGCCATCGTGGCCGTCTTCATCGTGCCGGCGACGAAGGCCTATTTCTCCAGCAGCGCCCGTGCCCAGCTCGGCGACCAGGCCGACACCGCCCTGCGCCGTATCGCGCGCGACCTGAGCCTGGCCCTGCCCAACAGCGCCCGCGTCTCCGCCAGCGGCATGAGCCTGGAGCTCATCCCCGTCAGCGGCGCGGCACGCTATGCCGTCGAGCCACCGCTGGACGCCCTGCTGTTCGGCGTCGCAGACGCCAGCTTCGCCATCGTCGGACCGGCCCTCAAGCTCAGTCACGCCAGCCAGCAACTCGCTTGGTACAACCTCGGCGCCGGCATTCCCGATGCCGACGCCTACACGCTCAGCAATGTGCGCACCTCCAGCAGCGGCGCCGGCAACGCGACCAATGTCGGCCTGACCGGCGCCGCCCTGCCCACCTCGCTGCTCGCGCCGCCCTACCGCGTCTACGCCATCGAGCCGCCCGTCACCTACCGCTGCGACTTGAACGCAAGGACGCTGACGCGCCATACCGGCTACGGCTTCAACGCCGTGCAGCCCGACCCGCCGTCCGGCGGCACGAGCGCTGTGCTGGCTCGCAACGTTTCGGCCTGCACCTTCAACTTCAACCCCGGCGCCGTCGCGGCCCGCTTTGCCCTCGTCACGCTGCAGATCACGCTGCAGGACCGCACCCCGCAGACCCCCGCCGAGGCCGCCCTGGTGGAGTCGGTGTCCCTCTACCACGCCGTCCATGTGGACAACCTGCCATGAGGACAGCGATGCGATCCCAGCGCGGCTTAGCGAACCGGAGTACCGGTTTGGCGAACCGGGGTACCGGTTTCACGATGATGTCCATGCTCTTCATCCTGGTGGCGCTGGCGGCCATGGGTGTGGCCCTGGCCTCGCTGAGCCAGCGCCAGCAGCTAGGCTCCGCCGGTGAGCTGGCGGCGGCCAAGGCCTACCAGTCGGCCCTGGCCGGCCTGGAATGGGGCAGCTACCAGGTCCTGCGCGGCGGTGTTGCCCAGCCGGCCTGCTTCGCCGCCAAGAGCATCGCCCTGACCGATCAGCTCTCCGACTTCACCGTCACGGTCACCTGCGTACGCACCCCCGCCGCCGGGACCGTCGTGGACGGCGACCTGACCCTGGCCTTCTACGAAGTGCAGGCCACCGCCTGCAACATCACGAGCGGCGGCGCCTGCCCCAACGCCGGCACCACCGAACCTGCATACGCCGAGCGCCAGCTCAGCCGCACCTTGTCGTACAAGACATGCACGCTGCCCGCCACCTCCTGCTGATCGCGCTCGCGCTGCTGTGCGGCCTGGCCCAGGCCGCGTCCAGCTACACCTTCCGCAGCGACAGCTATGCCTGGGAGACGTCGGCCAACACCATCACCTGGGACCGCACCTGCACCAGCTACCCCGGTGACGACGACAAGGCGACGATCACCTTCACCGGCGGCTTCAAGTTCACCTTCGCCGGCACCGCCTACACCTCGGTGCGCGTGCTGACCAACGGCGGCCTGCAGTTCGGCACCGACACCGGCTTCTTTCGCACCTACACCAACACCACCCTGCCCGCCGGGGCGTCCGGGGCGCAGAGCGGCTGCACGAACGCGGCCACCACCAACGTCATCCTGGCCTACTGGACCGACCTCGACCCCAGCCGCGCCGGCAGCGGCGGCGTGACCTGGGAGCAGAAGGGCACGGCGCCCAACCGCTATGTCGTCGTGTCCTGGAACGGCGTCTACCAATACAACACCAGCACGCCCTACACCTTCCAGATCATCCTGTTCGAAAACGGCGAGTTCAAATACCAGTACGGCAACGCCAATGCCAGCGGCTCCAACGCCACCATCGGCGTGCAGGTCAGCAGCACCGACACCACCCAGTACTCCTACAACAGCGGCTACAACGCCAACGGCAGTGCCATCCGCTGGTTCGTGCCCAACGGCACGCCGACCCGCCGCGCCGAGTACCGCTTCGACGAGTACAGCTACAGCGGCCGCGTCGGTGAGGTCACCGACAGCACCGCCAACAGCAACAACGGCGTACGTGCCGGCACGGCCACCACCGTGGCGGGCGGCTATGTCTGCCGCGGCCTCAGCATCCCGAGCAACACGACGAGCACGAGCAGCGCCGTCGACACGCTGCTGGACGTCAACTCCGCCATCGGCGACAGCGGCGCCGTGACCTTCTGGTATGCCGCCAACACGACCTGGAGCAGCGGCGCCGCCATGCTGCTGGACGCCACGACGTCGACGAGCCGGCCCTTCTTCCTGGTGCGCCAGAGCGACGGCTCGCTGCGCGCGACGCTCTCCGACGGCAATGGCACGCTGCTGTCTGCCACCACCGCCGCGCAGGTCGTCACCGCCGGCACCTGGAAGCACATCGCCATCAGCTGGCGCCTGGCGGCCGGCGCCGGCCAGAGCAGCCTGCGCATCTACATCAACGGCCTGCAGGTCGGCGCCGCCAGCGCCACGACGACGGGCAGCCTGGACAACAGCATCGGCACCCTCTTCGTCGGCGACAACCGCAGCACGGCGGCGCCCACCAACGGCACGCTCAACTCGGCCAACGGCACCATCGACGAGATGCGGGTCTACAACTACGACATCAGCGCAGTCGAGCTGACGGCCGACATGGCGCCGACCCACAGCTGCCCGCCGCCGCTGGACCACATCGAGGCCTTGCCCAGCGCCGCCACCGCCAGCACCTGCGCGCCCACCACCGTCACCGTGCGGGCCTGCAGCGACGCCGCCTGCAACACCGTCATGACGGGCTACACGGGCACCGTCAACCTCAGCACCTCCAGCAACCGTGGCGACTGGGCGCTGGGCTCGGGGCCCATTCCCCTCGGTGTGCTGACGCCCGGCACGCCGGGCAGCGGCAACGCCAGCTACCGCTTCGTCGCCACCGACTTCGGCGTCGCCAGGTTGCAGCTCTCGCACAGCCTGGCCCAGTCGGTCCGGGTCACGGCGGTGGACAGCCTCACGCCGAGCACGACGACGACGTCGACCGCCATTCAGTTCAACAACAACGCCTTTGTGTGGGCCGAGGACCTGAGCAGCAAGATAGCCGGCAGCAACATCGCCGTGGCCGGCCGTCCGCACGACCTGCAGGTCTCGCTGATCAAGAAGGACCCGAGCACCGGCAGCTGCGGCGTCGCCACCGACTTCAGCGGCACGCGCAACATGAAGCTGTGGCGCACCGACAGCAGCGGCAGCTGGACGGCGCCGACCATCGTCACGCCCGCACTCACGGTGCCCGCCACGCGGCCATCCAGCAACAACCTCGCCCTCGCCTTCACGGCGGGGGTGGCCACACTGAATCTCGGCACGACCGACATCGGCCAGTACACCCTCAACCTGGACGACGACTCCCTCGCCTATGCCAGCGCCACCATCAGCGGCAGCCTCGGCCCGCTGACCGTGCGACCCTTCGCCATCGGCGTCAGCGGCCTGACGCTGGCCGGCACCGCCAACCCCGGCGGCAGCAATGCGAACGACACCGTCTTCGGCAGGGCCGGCGCCAGCTTCTCGGCGACCGTGGCCGCCTACCGCTGGAGCGCCAGTGCCGACAGCGGCGGCGACGGCGTGCCCGATGCCGCCTCCACCCTGGCCCAGGTCAGCGCCAGCGGCCTGACTGCGAGCTTCAACAGCAGCGTCAACCTGACCCCCGTGGCCGCCTCGCAGACGCCCGCGGGCGGCGTGCTCGGCAGCCTCAGCAACAACGTCGTCAGCGGCTTCTCCGGGGGCACGGTCACCGTCGCCAACCTGGCCTACAGTGAGGTCGGCAGCTTCCAGCTCAACACCAGCGCCGTGGTTGGCAACTTCCTGGCCAGTGGCCTGGCCCTGGATGCCGTGGTGTTCAATGCCAGCGGCAGCGCCCAGCAGACCCGTGTCGGCCGCTTCATCCCGGCGGGCTTCGCCGTCAGCGGCGCCGCTTTCACCCACCGCAGCGCCATGGCCTGCGTGCCGGCCTCCGCCTTCAGCTACCTGGGCGAGGACATCGGCGTCGCCTTCACGCTGACGGCCCAGAACGCCACTGGCGCGACGACACAGAACTACACCGGCGCCTTCGCCAAGCTCGTCCCCGCGACGCCAGCGACCCACAACTTCGCCGGCATTTCCGGCACGACGATGTTCAGGGCGGCCCAGTACACCCTGTCCAACGGCGCCGGCGTCTGGAACAACGGCGTCGCGAACGTCAGCTTCACCGTCAACCTGACGCGCGGCGCCGCGCCGGTCGGGCCTTTCAATGCCGCGCAGTTCGGCATTGCGTCGACGGAGCCCACGACGGGCGACGGCGTCGGCATGCTGGCCTTCAACCTCGACACTGACTATCCCGCGAACGTTGCTGACAGCACATTGCTCGGGCAAATCCCCCTGCGCTATGGTCGGCTGCGCCTACAAAATGGCATGAGCGCCGCTGACCGCACGCTGAGCCTGCCGCTGACCGCCCAATACTGGGACAGCGTCACCAACACCTACAAGATCAACGAATTGGATTCCTGCACCCGCGTCACCGCTGCCAATCTCAGCTTCGGCAACTTCCGCAGGACGCTCGCGGCCGCCGACGCCGTCATGAATCCGAATTCGGTCACCGTGAACCCGGTGGGCAATACCTTCATCACGTTCAACAGGCCCGGCGCCGGCCATGTAGGCAGCATGGACGTCGCCATCGCACTGGGTGTCGGCGCCAACCCGAGCGACAGCTCCTGCATGCCGGCCGGCTGGCGCACGACTGCCGCCACGACCGGTGCCAACCTGGCCGCCCTGCGCGGCGCCTGGTGCGCCGGCAACAGTGACCCCAGCGCCCGCGCCACCTGGGGCCTTTACCGCGGCAGCAACGGCGTCGTCTACCAAAGGGAAAACTACTGATGCGTTGGCCCTGGTCCCCCAGCCGAAGCGGCCAGCGCCTGCTGCTGCGCCGTGTTGGCGAGCAGCACGCCTTCGTGCTGACCGACGGCCCGCCCGGTGATGATCCCGCCCGGCTGCTGCGCTGGGGCCTGCTGCCCGAGGCAAGACCCGTCCCCGCCGGCGACGCCATCGCGCTGCTGGACCCGGCGGACTACCAGATCCTCAAGGTCGACACGCCCAGCGTGCCGCCCGAGGAGCTGAAGGCCGCGGCGCGCTGGCAGATCAAGGAGATGGTCGACGTCGACGTGGCGGAACTGACGCTGGACGTCATGCATGTCGGCGGCGACGTCGAGCGGGCCCAGCGCCAGCTCTTCGTCATCGCCGCCCGCAACAGCGCCATCAAGGCGCTGACCGACGGCGCCGCGCCCATCAGCGACAACATCGCCATCGTCGACGTCTGGGAAACGGCCCTGCGCAATCTGCTGGCAGTGCAGACCCGCGCCGACGACCTGGCCGCACGCGCCTGCGCCGCCGTCCACATCGACGAGCGTCACTGCCTGCTCGTCGTCTGTGCCGGTGACGAACTCTTCTACACGCGCCGCCTCGAAGGCGATGCCGGCCTGCTGGCCCGGGCGCGCGGCGAGCAGGCCGAGGCCGGTGTCGCCGAGCTGCCGCTGGGCTTTGAATACCAGCCCGGCGGCGCCTTCGATGCCACCACCACCCAGGAGTCGCCCCTGGTCGTCGAGCTGCAACGCTCCATCGACGTCTGGGAGCGCAGCTGGCCCGAGCTGCCGCTGGCGCGCCTGTACGTCATCACGGCCGAACATGGCGCCGAAGTCGCGACGCTGATCCAGCGTGAACTCGGCCAGCGCACCGTGGCCCTGGACCCCCTGAAAGCCTTCGCGCCGCAGGCCCCGGCTCCCGAGGGCGACGCCGCCAAGGCCCTGGGCGCCTGCCTGCCGCTGCTGGGCGCCGCCCTGCGCACGGAGACAAGAAAACTGTGATGCCCCCACGCTCACTTCATTCGCTGCCCCCCGAGGGGGCGCCAGTGCCCTTCGGGCGGCCGGGCGGGCACTGCTGATGGCCCAGCAAATCAATCTGCTCACGCCCATCCTGCTGGCACCCAAGCGCTATTTCTCGGCGCTGACGCTGGTGCAGGCGACCGGCCTGCTGTGCCTGGCCGGCCTGGCGACGACGTTGTGGCTGCAGCAGCGCGACCGCAGCGCCGAGCTGGAACACCAAGCCGTCCTTGCCCAGTACGCCGCTGAACGCCAGCAACTGATGGTGGCCAGGGCCAACCTGCCCGCCCCGCTGGACGCAGCCACCGTGCAGCAGCAATTGCTGCCGCTGGAGGCGGGCAACGCCGACCGCCGCGCCCTGCTGCAGGTGCTGGGCCACGATGCCGCAGGGCAGCGCCATTCCGACCTGCTGGCACTGATTGCCCGCACCCTGCCCGAGCCGGCCTGGCTCAGCGAGCTGCGCTACACACCGGGCCGCGTCGAACTCGTCGGCGGCACGCTGGACACGGCCGTGCTGCGGCCCTGGCTGGCCAAGCTCTCGGCCCACCCGCTGCTGGCCGGCCAGGAACTGTCGGCCCTGCGCGTCGAGCGCCTGGGGGCGCCGGGCACCGAGACCAGCAACAACCCGCTGCTGACACGTGGCAGCCCGCTGGCCGGCAGCAGCCTGCCGGTCTGGGCCTTCCGCGTCGTCAGCGCACCGGCCCTGGCGGCGGCCGCTGCATCCGGAGCGACGCGATGAAGGCTCAGACCCCCATCGATCTCGCGCTGCTGCGCCGGCGCCTGGCGCCCCTGCTGCAGCGCTGGGAGCGCCAGGCCAAGCGCATCGACGCCCTCAGCCTGCGCGAGCGCGCCATCCTCTTCCTCAGCATCGTGGCCGTGCTGGTCCTGCTGTTCGACAACTACGTGCTGTCGCCGCAGTCCGCCCGCGCCAAGCTGCGCAGCGACGCCCAGGCCCAGCAGGCCACCGAGATCCGCAAGCTGCGCGAAGAGTTCATCGCCGCCAGCGGCAGCAGCGCCGCCAGCCCCGCCGCGCAATTGCAGGCCCAGCTCGAAGCCGCCCGCAACGAACGCCACCGCCTGGACAGCGTGCTGCGCCAGGCCAGCGCCGTCAACCCGGCCGAGGGCCTGTCGGCCCTGCTGCAGCGCGTGCTGGCCCAGCAGCCCGGCCTGGTGCTGGAGCGGCTGACGCTGCTGGAAGACACGCCTGTCACCCTGCCGTCGGCATCGGTGTCGGTCGTGGCCATGGTGACCGGCGCTTCCGCGCCTGCTGCACCGGTCGCCCCGCAACGCCCCGTGCTGCCCGCCATGCCGGGCATGGCCTGGCAGGGTGTCGAGTTGCAGCTGCAGGGCAGCTATCGCGACACGCAGCGCTATCTGCAGGCCCTGGAGCACGAACTGCCGGCCCTGCGCTGGGGCGAGATGCGCCTGGGCAGCAACGGCCCCAACGAAGCGCCGCGCCTGCTGGCCCAGATCTATCTGCTGAAGGTGCAGCCATGAAAGCGGCATTTCTCGCCCTGCTGTTGGCCGCCGCCCAGGCCCAGGCCGCCGACGAGCCCACGCGCGACCCGACGGCCTGGCCGCCCGCCTTGCGCAGCGCCATGGCGGCCGCCTCGGCCGCGTCGGCGGCGTCCGGCGTCGAGCCCGTCGAGAACGCCATCCGCCATGTCGTTTTCGCCGGCGGCCGGGCCTATGTGGTGCAACGCGGCCGCCGCTATGGCGTCGGCGAACAGATCGAAGGCGCGCGCATCGAGCGCATCACCGAACAGGCCGTCTGGCTGCGCGAGGCCGGCCAGGTCAGGCGCGAGCCGCTGTACGGCGGCGTCGAGAAGCGCCTGCCCCCGGAGGTCGCAACCGCGGCGTCCGGCGTCAAGAAATCCAAGGAGAAGCCATGAAGGCCCCCGTCCAACGACTCCTGCTGACGAGCATCGCCGCGGCGCTGCTGGCAGGACTGTCTGGTTGTGCCGACAAGCCGCTGCGCGTGGCCCAGCCCAGCCAGGCCCTGCGCGAGGAACTGCAGGCCCAGCGCGCCGCGCCACCGGCCTCGGCCGCATCCAGCGCGCCCGCGCCGGCCGTCCTGGCCACACCGGTGCCGGCCCCCTACCCGGCACTGCCGCCGGAACCGCGCTTTGACCTCATCGTCAATGGCGCACCGGCCCGCGACGTCTTCCTGTCCCTGGTGAGCGACACGCGCTACAGCATGCTCGTGCACCCCAGCGTATCGGGCCAGCTGTCGGTCACGCTCAAGGGCGTGACGCTGCGCGAATCGCTGGACGCCATCCGCGACGTCTATGGCTTCGACTACTCCATCGACGGCCGCCGCATCACCGTCTTCCCGCCCGCGCTGCAGACGCGCGTCTTCACGATCAACGCCCTGGCCCTGCAGCGCAGCGGCCGCAGCGACGTGCGCGTCAGCTCCGGCGCCGCACCGGCCAGCACGCCCAACAACACCGGCAGCGGCGGCAACACGCCCACCGGCAGCAATGGCAGCAACGGCAGCAGCAACACCGTGCTGCAGCAGGACAGCACCCAGCTCAGCACCAAGGTCAGCAGCGACTTCTGGGCCGAGACGACGAATGCCTTGAAGGCCCTGGTCGGCAACGGCGATGGCCGCACCGTCATCGTCAGCCCGCAGACCGGCACGGTCGCCGTGCGCGCCATGCCCGACGAACTGCGCCATGTCGAGGCCTGGCTGAAGGCGACGCGCATCGCCGTCGAGCGCCAGGTCATGCTGGAGGCCAAGATCGTCGAGGTCGAACTGCGCGAGGGCTACCAGAGCGGCATCGACTGGTCGCGCATCGGCGAACGAACCAGCATCGGCCAGACCAGCGTCAACCCGTCCATCCCGACCGGCGTCAGCACCATCATCAACCCGCTGGTCAGCAACTCGCGCGGCTTCCCCGTGCTGTCCACCGGCACGCAGAGCCCGGCCTGGCCCGACCTCATCCCGCTGCCCTCGGCGGGCGGCGGCACCCTCGGGCTGGCGCTGGCCCGCGGCGGCTTCCAGGCGCTGCTGGCCTTCGTCGAGAGCCATGGCGACACGCAGATCCTGTCCAGCCCGCGCATCGCGACGCTGAACAACCAGAAGGCCGTGCTGAAGGTCGGCACCGACGACTACTTCATCACCGGCATCAGCGGCAGCAACAGCGGCAGCAACAACGGCACGACCGGCACCAACGGCACGACCAACCAGATCCCGACGCTGACGCTGACGCCCTTCTTCAGCGGCATCGCGCTGGACGTGACGCCGCAGATCGACGCGGCCGACATGATCACGCTGCACATCCACCCCTCGGTGTCCAACGTGACCGAGAAGATCAAGCAGGTCGACCTCGGTTCGGTGGGCAACTTCCGCCTGCCGCTGGCCAGTGCCAGCGTCAACGAGAGCGACACCGTCGTGCGCATCCCCGACGGCCATATCGTCGCCATCGGCGGCCTGATGCAGATGGAAGCGACCCGCCGCGGCTCCGGCGTGCCGGGCGCCGACAGCAACCCGCTGACATCGATGCTGTTCGGCAACCGCGCCAACAACGGCCGCAAGCGCGAGCTCGTCGTCCTCATCAAGCCCAGCATCATCCGCAGCGCGGAGGACTGGGAGCAGCACAACCGCCTCGTCAGCCAGTCCCTGGACGACACGGAAGGCCGCTCGCGGCGCGTGATCAGGCTGGACGGGTCGGCGGCAGACTCGCCGAAGTGAGACCTCTGCCGACGCGGTTCAACCCAGCGTCGGCGCCTTCCTAGGCGTCCTCAGGATCGGGATCGCAGACGCGCCGGTTCGGGTCGGCGCCGATGGCCGCGCGCTTGCGAGCCTGCGCCTGCTGCTGCTCCGCGTCCTCCTCTTTCGGGAACTGCTTGGTCTGGATGATCTCGGTCTGCAGGACCTTGGTGTCGATGAAGGACGTCGGATAAGCATGCTCGGCATCCCCGTCTGCCGCCTTGGTCTGGCTCAGCAGCGTGGCGAAGTTGCAGGCAAGGATCTTCATCGAATGGCCGCTGGCAGCATTGCGCTTGCCGAACTGCACGCCGATGTCGTGCCGCCCATAGCGCGCCGAGGTCGTCGATGTCGAGACGAAGCGCGGCGCCTCCAGGAACTCCCCGCCGTGATAGATCCTGTGGATGATGGGATAGGCCTGCCTGACGAGGCCTTCATGCCTCAGCCTCGTCCAATTCGTCACCGGGCTGGTGTTGAAGGTGAAAACCTCCTTGACGTCCTTCGACAGATAGCCCGCCTGCTGGGCCAGCCCGCCGCCCAGGGAGTGGCCCACCGCATAGATCTCGATCGCCTTGTTTTCGTCCTGCAGGCGCGCGATGAGCTGTGGAATATGGTCACGCGCCTCCCGGTACTGGCTGGACTCAAGGCCAAACGCCGCGGCAAAGCTGGTGCTCCAATCGGAGAGCCATTGGCCTGATCGGTTCTCCGTACCTCTGAAGGCAATCACGGCCTTGGTGATGCGGCCCGGCTTGTCTTCCTGCTCCGGCTTCTCGCGGTAGACATAGGTCTCGTAGAACAGGCCGTTCTCGCTGTTGCGGCACGGCGGCTCGGCATCGCCGCCAGGCGCCCAACGCTCCCAACCTTGCCTGTCGTCGGCCGATCTCGGCATGCCGCGCAGGCGGTTGCCCTTCCAGTCGGCCTTGAGATAGCCGCAAGCCTCACGGTCGCGCTGGCCGTCCGGCAGCGTCAGCTCGCGGCGATAGGCCGTCTCGGCAAACAAGGCCATGAGGCCGAAGCGCTTGGCCGCATCCACCAGGTAGCGGTCCTGGCGAAAGACGGCTTCGGTGGTGTCGTTATGAGCGTCATGCGACTTGCTGTCGGCGTCCCACGTCTTCAACGCACCGCAGCCCGTCGTGACCAGCACGATGGCGACGACGGCCCACAGCGTGGCCCTGGAAAAAATCCGTTTGAGCAGTTTCATGCATCTCTCCCTGTGTGCAGGGCGCCATACGTCGTGGCACCACAGTCGCCGCGCAGGCTAGCTCAGCATCACTCGGCTCGCATCGGTGTTCCGCCTGAGACGGCGGCAGGCGACACGTCACCAATCCGCTTCCATGCTGCCGCCGTGCACCTGCATGCTCCTGTCCGTGTAGCAATGGACTTCGAACGGGTTGCCGTCCGGGTCCTGCAGCCAGATCTGCCAGGTGAAGTCACCACCCAATTTCTTGGGTGTGTAGGCCACGCCCTGGGCATCGAGATGCGCCATCAGGCCCTCCAGGTCCTGGGTCTCCAGGCAGAAGTGGGCGATGCCGTTGTTCACCACCGGGCCACGGCCTGGCTCCTCGAACAGTTCGAGATAGCACTGCTCTGCGACCTGCAGATAGCGGCCGACGTCCCTGCCTTTGCGGGTGAAGTGGAAGACTTCGGTGAAGCCCAGCTTCGCGTAGTAGTCCAGCGAGCGCGACAGCTCGGTCACATGCAGGCAGACATGGGCAATGCGCTGGAAATGCATGATGGCTGCTCCGTCAACGCACTGCCGGCAAGGCGCCCGGCAGATGCGTCGCCTCCCAGCCCAGCAGCTTGCGCAGATCCGTGGCCACCGGCAGCGGCTGCATGCCCTCAGGTACACGTGCCAGCTCGAAGCGGCGCAGCTCCGGGCTGCTGAACACGGCGCCCTCAAAGGCCAGCAGCGCCCTGCCCCGGGCCTCCACGCCCGGCACCGCCTGGCGGAAGGCATCGAGGTCGGCAAAGCCCGTCTGGCAGGCTGCGCCCGTCACCGGCGCCCAATGGACCAGGGGCTGCCCCGTGCCGGCACGCAGATAGACATTGCCATCGACGCGGCTCGCCATCGCCTCGGTGACCTTGCCGCAGGTGACGGCCGCCTGCTCGACGCGCAGCAGCGGCCCCTTGACACTGGCATCGGCCACCAGCAGATTGGCCTCGAAGACATGGCCGACGCGCTCGTTGACGTCGGGCCCGGTCTGCGGATGCCAGCCGAAGTGGTCGCCCTGGGCGCTGCGCTCGTTGCGGTCGATCAGCACCGGCGAATTGACGAAGGTGTTGTGCACGACCTTGGCGCCCGCGCTGTTCAGAACGCGGATGCCCTGCTGGTTGTTGACGAAGACATTGCCGGCCACCGTGACGCCCTTCGAGATCTCGAAGAAGAGGCCGGCCTGCGCGCCTTCGACGTAGTTGTTGACGAAGACGCCGTCGTGGTTGCCGACGTCGTACCAGACGCCGTTGGAATTGGGCTGCTCGACGATGAGGTTGTCGCGCACGGTGACGCGGTTGGACTGGTTGAAGATCTTCACCGCCGCCGGGAAGTAGCCGGTCAGCTTCTCGACGTTGTTGCGCCGGATCAGGTTGCGCTCCAGCAGCACGTCGGATGAGCCGATGACATAGATGCCCTCGGTGCTGGTGTCGCTGATCAGCGAGTTGCGGATGACGAGCCTGTCGCCGCGGAAATAGCCGGCCACGCGCGAGCAATGGCTGATGGTGACGTTCTCCAGCAGCGTGCCGACGACCTCCTTGCCATGCTCGGCCTCGGGTGTCGGGCCGACGGGGTCGTCGGTGGGCTCTTCCGACACCTGGGTGGACGGCTTCTTGCCCTCGATGTCGATGGCGCGGTAGGCGTATTGCGTGAAGGTCAGGCCGCGCAGCGTCGGGCCCTTGCGGTCGGAAGCCTTGCCGTGCACGGCGCGCGAGGGGCGGTGCAGCGCGATGTCGTGGGCCGTGATCTCGACCAGATGGCCGGCCGGGTTGGTGCCGATGTAGACATGGCCCTTGTCGTAGTCGACGAAGAAGCCCTTGGTGCCGACCTCACCCTCCCAGGCGGCCGACTGCAGGGCCTCGCCGTCGACGAAGACCATGTCATTGTTGAAGCGGTGCAGCGGCGTCTTCATGCCTTCGCGCTCACGCTGCCACCAGCCCATGGGCTGGG
Source organism: Roseateles sp. P1_C1_2 (assembly GCF_056406535.1). Lineage (NCBI taxonomy): Bacteria > Pseudomonadati > Pseudomonadota > Betaproteobacteria > Burkholderiales > Sphaerotilaceae > Roseateles > Roseateles sp. P1_C1_2. Next base: position 9,652 of record NZ_JBFUAB010000035.1, on the reverse strand, counting down.
CCGGGAACAGCGTCGCCCACCTGGTGCGCCAGAGGTTGTTGCCCAGGTTTTGCCAGTCGGCGGCCACCCGGGTGCCTTTCAAGACGGGAACTTCGTCCAGATAGGGCTGGATGGTGATGCCCTGGTTGAGCTGCAGGCCGCCAGTGCGGTAGGTGCCGCCGCGCATGACGATGGCGTCGCCGGTGACGACGCGGGTGATGGCCGACTCGATGGACGTCGGCGCGTTGATCGATGCGCCGGACGCTTCGGCCTTGCCGTCGGGCGCCACGAAATAGACGTGGGCCGCCTTGGGCACCGCATAGCGCTGCGGTACGGGGCCATAGGGGCCGCCCGAGGGCTGGGCAATGGCGGAGGCACTGAGGAATTGAGCGGCCAGCAGGCTCAAGGCGCCGACCCAGCGGCGGATGGGAAGCGAGGAAGTCATGCAGTCTCCAGGCGCCAAAGGTAGCGCTACCAATTCTTGTGGGCCGCACGCTACCACGTCTTGAGACTGCTTTCCTCCCTCAGCGCGCCTTGGGCCCCACCAGGCCCAGGGCCAGCGCGATGCCGACCAGCACGATGGCGCCACCGGCCACCATCTGGGCCGTGATGGCCTCCTGCAGGAAGATGGCGCCCCACAGGATGGCGAACAGCGGGATCAGGAAGGTGACCGACACCGCATTGGTCGGCCCGACCCGGCTCATCAGGCGAAAATACAGGATGTAGGCCAGGGCCGTGCACAGGCCGGCCAGGGCCAGGGCGGCGCCCCAGGCGCCACCGCTGGGCATGGCCGCGGGCCAGAGCCAGGCGGCCGGCAAGGCCAGCAGCAGCGCCGCGGCGAACTGGCTGCCCGTGGCGACGGCCAGCGGCGACGCGCCGGTCAGGTAGCGCTTGGTCGCGTTTGCCGCGACGCCATAGCAGAGCGTCGCCGTCGCGCAGGCCAGCACGGCAAGCAGGCCGGAATGATCTTCTTCGCCGGCCTTGAAGCTGGCCTTGTCCCAGGCCAGGAAGGCCACGCCGGCAAAGCCGATGACGAGGCCGAGCACGCGCCAGGGCGTCAGCCCCTGGCGCAGCCAGACGAAGGCGACGACGGCCGTCCACAGCGGCGTCGTCGCGTTGACGATGCTGGACAGGCCCGCCGTGATGGACAGGGCCGCGTAGGAGAACAGCGCGAACGGGATGGCGCTGTTCAGCGCGCCGACGATGAGCAGGCCCTTCCAGTGCTTGCGCAGTTCGGCCAGGTTGCCGCGCGAGGCCAGCAGCGGGATCAGCATGGCGCTGGCCAGGCCGACGCGCACGGCCGCGAGCGCAATGGGCCCGAACTCATGGGCGCCCAGGCGCATGAAGAGAAAGGACGCGCCCCACAGGGCCGCGAGCAGGACGAGTTCGCCGATGTCGAAAGCCTTCATGCCGTGGCGCCCTCCAGGCTCAGCAAGGCCTTCTTGCGCTCCAGCCCGCCGGCGTAACCGGTCAAGGAGCCGTCGGCGCCAACGACGCGGTGGCAGGGAATCAGTACCGAGATGGGATTGCGCCCCACAGCGGCGCCGAGGGCCCTTGCCGCCTGCGCTCGACCCAGGCGTTCGGCCAGATGGCCGTAGGTGTCTGACGCGCCTGGCGCGATCTCCAACAGGGCCTGCCAGACCTCGCGCTGGAAGGCCGTGCCGGCCGGGTCCAGCGGTGGCAGTGTGAAGACGCGGCCGGCGAAATAGGCCTTGAGGGCGGCTTCGGTGGCCGACAGCACGGCGTCATGGCCATCGTCCTCGGGCACGCCCAGCGGCCCGGGGTGATGCTTCTGGCCGTCGAACCAGAGGCCCGACAGGCCGGTGGCGCTGCGCGCCGCCGTCAGCGGGCCGAGGGGCGTCGCGATGCGGCGCTGCAGGATGTGATGGTGGCTCATGAATGTCTCCAGAGGTGCAGGACGGCGTAGCTGCGGAAGGGGCGATAGCGCTCCGCGGCTTCGAGATAGGCCTTGGGCGAGACGAGGTCGCCGCCGGCGCTGAGCGCCTTGCGCAGCACCACGTCGCCGGGCGGGAAGGCATCGGGCCAGCTCCAGCCGCGCATCAGCATGTAGCTGGCCGTCCAGGGGCCGATGCCTGGGATGGCGGTCAACTCCGCCGCGGCCGCATCGGGCGAGCCCTCGCGGCGCGCAAAGGCCAGCGTCGGCCAGGCTTGCGCCAGCGCGATGAGGCTGTCGGCGCGGCGGCCGATGATGCCCAGCGACGCGATGTCGTCGCGGGTCGCGGTGGCGATGCGCTCCGGTGTCGGGAACAGGCGCTGGCAGCCCTCGGGGGCATCCGGCAAGGCTTCGCCAAAGCGATCGACAAAACGGCCTGCCAGCGTCCGCGCAGCGGCCACGGTGACCTGCTGGCCCAACACGGCGCGCACCGTCAATTCGAAGCGATCGAGGCAACCCGGCAGGCGCTGGCCCGGCACGCCACTCTCGCCCAGGGCCGTGGCGATGGTCTCGGGGTCGGCATCCAGGTCCAGCCAGCGCCGCAGCAGCGGCAACAGCGAGCCGACGGCGGGCCACAGCGTGGGCGAGAGCTCGACGCCGACCTCGCCCGGCTTGTCGAAGCGCACCCGCAGCCAGCCGGCATGGCGGTCACCGGCATGCATCAGGGCCAGACTGCGCGTGACGCCGCCCTCCCCCACGCTTTCGACACCGGCGATGGCGCGTGGCGCCAGGAAGGCGAGGACGCCGGCCACGTCATAGGGTTGGCGGTAGCTCAGCCGCAGCCGGGACATGGACGCCGTACCGCCGCCCTCCCGGCGCAGGGCCGTGGGCTGCAGGCGGTAATGCTCGATGAAGGCGGCATTGAAGCGGCGCAGGCTGGCGAAACCGGCCGCGAAGGCGATCTCGCTGACGGGCAGCGTGCTGTCGGTCAGCAGGGCCTTGGCGAGCAAGAGGCGGCGTGTCTGCAGGTATTGCAGCGGCGAGACGCCATGTTCGGCCTGGAAGATGCGGCGCAGGTGGCGGCTCGTGATGCCGAGATGGGCCGCCAGGTCTTCGACGCTGGCTTCGGCGTCGTCGCAGGCGTCCAGCCAGGCGGCGGCCTGCTGGGCGAGCGTGCGCGAGGCGTCCATCGTCGTCCAGGGCAAGGCGCGCGGCGCCAGTTCGGGCCGGCACTTCATGCAGGGCCGAAAGCGTTCGGCCTCGGCCTGGGCGGCCGTCGCGAAGAAGCGGCAGTTCTCCCGCCGCGGCAGGCGGACACGGCAGACGGGGCGGCAGTAGATGCCCGTCGACGTGACGCCGACGTAGAGCCGGCCGTCGAAGCGGACGTCGTGCGACTGGAGCACGGCGTAGGCGGCTTCGGGGGGCAGGAGTTCGGAGGACATGCAGCCAGTCTAGGCCGCGGCCCTGCCAGATCCTGGCAGTTTTCGGACATGCCCCTAAAGGCCGGCGCCTGGCTCAGTGGATGTAACGGCGCCGGATGCGGGCGACCGTGCCGTCTTCCTCCAGTTGGCGGAAGGCGCCCACCCAGCGCTGCGCCTCCGCGGCATCCAGGTTCGGCGAGGCCGCCAGGTAGAGCGTCGCCTCGCCAAGCGTCGTCTGCAGGACGAACAGCATGCGGGGCTGGGCGTATTGGTCCATCGCCGACTCGAGCATGGGCGTGCCGGCATAGACGGCATCCAGTGCATGCCCGCGCAACTGGCGCAGCAGGTCGCGGTAGTCCTTGGACTCGATGAGGGTCGTGAACCCCTCGGCCCGCAGATTGGCCGCGATGGGCGAGCCGCGCAGCACGCCGACGCGCATGCCGCGCAATTGGTCGAGGTCCAGGCGCGATTCGGTCGCGAGGGTGTAGAGGCCATAGCGCACCGTCATCAGCGGGGCCAGCCACTGGAAGCGCGTCTCGCGGTCGGGCGTGCGCGCGAGCGGGAAGACGCCGTAGTGCCCACCCTGCTCGGCCATGCGGACCGCCCGCGCCCAGGGCAGGTATTGCACGGTTTCCGGGCGGCCCAGGCGCTGCGCCATCGCCATCACCAGTTCATGGCCGAAACCGCGCGGCCCGCCGGGCGTCGACCAGGCGAAGGGCGGCAGATCCCCCGCCACCCATTCCAGCTGCGGCCCAGCCTGCGCCGTGCCCAGCAGGGATGCCGGGGCAACGAGCAACAGGCAGCGACGTGACAGGGGCATGGGCCGACTCTAGCGCCAGCCCATCGGCCCTACATCGCCTTGAACAGATGGACGTAGGCCCGGCTGACGGGCAGCTCCCTGGCCTGGCCGCGGACGCGCACGAAGAGCCGGCTCTGCTCGTCGCGGCGCGTCCCGGCGAGGTGGTCGAGGTTGATGATGGTGGAGCGGTGCACCTGCCAGAACCGGTCGGGGTCGAGCTGGCCGCTGAGCTCAAAGATGGGCGTGCGGATCAGGTGCTCGGCCGTCGCCGTCTGCACGACGGTGTATTTGTCGTCGGCGTGGAAGAACAGCACCTCGTCGACGGGGATCTGGTGCATCAGCTCGCCCTGGGCGGCGCGGATATAGCGCAGCCGCGCCGGTGCGGCTGCCATCGTCGCCACACCGGGCAGCAGGCGCTTGAGGGTCTCGGCCAATGCATCGTCGCTGGCTGGCGCAGCCTGCTGGCGCAAACGCGCCACGCAGGCCGCCAGGCGCTCGGCCTTCAGCGGCTTGAGCAGGTAATCGACGGCGCGCGCCTCGAAGGCCTCGATGGCGTACTGGTCATAGGCCGTCACGAAGACGACGCGCGTCGCGCCTTCGATGCCCTGGGCCACTTCCAGGCCGGTCAGGCCGGGCATCTGGATGTCGAGAAAGGCCAGGTCGGGCTCGAGCTCGGCAATCGCCTCGGCGGCCTCGACGCCGTTGGCGGCGGTCCTGACGATCTCCAGTTCGGGCCAGGCCTGGGCGAGCTGGGCCTTCAGATACTGGACCAGATGGGGTTCGTCGTCTGCGATCAGGGCTGTCGTCATGAGGTGTGGGTGGACAGAGGGAGCTGGATGCGCGCGAGGGTACCGCCGCCGTCGCGCGGCAGCAGTTCGAGCGTGGCGGAGGGACCGAAGCGGGCCTTCAGGCGCTCGCGGATGTTGTCGACGGCGACGCCATTGCCGCCGCGACGCCTGGGAGCATCGAGCCCTTGGCCGTCGTCGGCCACCTCGATCCACAGCCGGCCGTCGACCCGCCTGGCGCTGACGGTCACCGTGCCGCCCGCGATCTTGGGCTCCAGGCCATGGTGGATGGCGTTCTCGACCAGGGGCTGGGCCAGCAGCGGCGGCAGCGCCACCGCACCGAGATCGGCCGGCAGGGAGAGCTCTACCTTCAGGCGCTCACCCATGCGCAACTGCATCAGGCCGAGATAGGCCTCCAGCATTGCGAACTCCTGGGCCAGCGTCGTCGCGTCACCGCGCAACTGGCCGAGGCTGGCGCGCAGATAGTCGGTGAAGCGCTCCAGCATCAGTTTCGCCCGCTCCGGGTCGAAATCGATGAGGCTTTGCACATTGGCCAGCGTGTTGAACAGGAAGTGCGGCTCGATCTGGCCCTGCAGCAGCTTCAGATGGGCCTCGGTGACGCGGGCCTGCAGGGCTTCCTGCTTCCAGCGGGCCCGATACCGCCAGCCCAGCACGACAGAGATCACCGCCGACACGATGAGGAACTGGCGCCAGAAGCCCAGGTTGCCCAGCATCTGCGGCAGGTTCTGGCCCGACCAGATGCGGTCGACGAACCACAGTCCGATGATGACGCCCAGCAAGGCGCAGGCGATCGACGCAACCGAATAGAACATGCCCGAGCGCCAATCGCGCCAGCCCGAAATGGTGTCCAGCCAGCGCTGCGGGGCCAGCTTCTCGAAGCCGCGGAAGCAGACGAAGAAGCTCACCATCACGCAGAAGCTGACGAGCAGATTGCCCGGCACCTGTTCCCGCCACCAGTCGGGCGCCCCCAGGTTGCCGCGCTGCAGCCCTGCCATGACGGCAAAGAAGGTGCCGAAGCCCAGCGTCCAGATCAGGTAGACCAGCAACCTGAAGCGCGCCCGATCGGGCCGGTGCTTCATCAGCACCCGCTGGTGGCGCAGGGCCTGGGCGAATTCCTCGGTGAATGTCATGGAGCGCGAGTGTAGGAAGGGCCACGGGCTTGACCCCTGGATGGGCGACGAATCGACAGCGCAGGCGACAAATGGAGAGCCACCGGCCCTGCCTACAATCCGCCGCGATTTCAAACCCAGTTTTCGAGGGCATTCCATGCAGGTCAACGCAACCATCTTCAAGGCCTATGACATCCGCGGCGTCGTCGGAACAACCTTGGACGAGCAGCTCGCCGAGCACCTGGGCCGCGCCTTCGGCACCGAAGCCAAGGCCCTGGGCGAGAAGGCCGTTGCCGTCGGCCGCGACGGCCGCCTGTCCGGCCCCGGCCTCGTTGCCGCGCTGATCCGCGGCCTGGCCAGCACTGGCCTGGACGTCGTCGACATCGGCGCCGTGACGACGCCCATGCTCTATTACGTCGCCGCCACGCGCATCAAGCACGGCTGCAACTCCGGCATCATGGTCACGGGCAGCCACAACCCCAAGGACTACAACGGCTTCAAGATGGTGCTCAAGGGCGCCGCCGTCTATGGCGAGCAGATCCAGGGCCTGCGTGAGCGCATCGAGGCCGAGGACTACGCCAAGGGCAAAGGGCGCGTCGGCAAAATGGACGTCGGCGCCGAGTACTCGGCCCGCATCGTCAGGGACTGCAAGCTGGCCCGCCCGATGAAGGTCGTCGTCGACAGCGGCAACGGCATTCCCGGCGCCTCGGCACCCGCCATCCTGCGCGCCCTGGGCTGCGAGGTCATCGACATCTTCAGCAAGGTGGACGGTGACTTCCCCAACCACCATCCCGATCCCTCGCGCCCCGAGAACCTCGAGGACCTGAAGAAGATCGTCCACGCCACCGGTGCCGAGCTGGGCCTGGCCTTCGACGGTGACGGCGACCGCCTCGGCATCGTCACCAAGGACGGCGAGATGATCATGCCGGACCGCCAGATCATGCTGCTGGCCGCCGACATCCTGAAGCGCAACAAGGGCGCCGAGATCATCTTCGACGTCAAGTGCACCCAGCGCCTGGCCCCGTGGATCAGGGAGCATGGCGGCAAGCCGCTGATGTGGATGACGGGCCATTCGCTGGCCAAGGCCAAGCTGAAGGAAACCGGCGCGCCGCTGGCCGGCGAGCTGTCGGGCCACATCTTCTTCGCCGAGCGCTGGTATGGCTTCGACGACGCGATGTACACGGCCGGCCGCATGCTGGAGATCCTGAGCCGCGACGCCGACCCGAGCGCGACGCTGAAGGCCCTGCCCAACAGCTTCAACACGCCCGAGATCAACGTGCCGTGCGCCGAAGGCGAGCACCACGAGGTCGTCAAGACGCTGAAGGCGCAGACGACGCTGGAGAGCTTCCCCGGTGCGACCGAGCTGATCACCATCGACGGCCTGCGCATCGAATACGCCGACGGTTTCGGCCTGATCCGCCCGTCCAACACGACGCCCGTGCTCGTGCTGCGCTTCGAAGGCCACACGCAAGCGGCGCTGGATCGCATCCAGCACGACGTGCTCGAACAGCTCAAGCTCGTGAAGCCCGACGCGACCTTCGCAGCCGGGCACTGAACGAATAACGGCCGCAGAGCCGATTCAAACCACACCCCAGGGAGAACCTCATGCCATTGATCGGAGGCCTGCACATCCTGATCGCGCTGTTCTGCGCGGTCCATGTCGTGCGCAGCGGCCAGCAGCTGTACTGGCTCTTCATCCTGTTCGCGTTTCCGCTGCTGGGCAGCGTGGTCTATTTCTTCGCCATCTACCTGCCCAACTCGCGGCTGGACCACGGCGCTCGCAAGGCCGTGTCGGCCGCCGCGCGGGCCATGGACCCCGGCCGTGACGTGCGCGAGGCGCGCATCGTCTACGACGTGTCGCCCTCGGCACAGAACCAGATGCGCCTGGCCGAAGCCCTGCTGAACGCCGGCGAGACCAGGGAGGCGGCCGAGCTGTACGAGGGCACGCTGAAGGGGCCGTTCGCCAGCGACCCCGACCTGCGCTTCGGCGCCGTGCGCGCCCATGTCGAATGCCAGCGCTTCGACGCGGCGCTCAGCCATCTGCAGGTGCTCAAGGCCGAGCGGCCCGACTACCGGCCCGACCAGGTCCTGCTGCTGTTGGCGCGCTGTTTCGCCGGCACCGGCCGGCAGGCCGAGGCCCGCGAAAGCTTCGAGGCCGCCGTGCGCCAGTTCGGCAGCTTCGAGGCCAATGCCGAGTACTCGATCTGGGCGCTCGCCACCGGCGACGCCGCCACGGCGGCCCGCCTGCAGACCGAGATCGATCGCCAGGTGCAACTCTGGAACCCGGTCAGCCGCGAGCTGAACGCGCCAGTCATGCGCCGCCTGAGGGCCGCGCACGAAGTGGCCCGCAAGGGTGGGTGATGCCTGAGGGCCTCGCGCTGGCCCTGTACGCGACCGCGCTGCGGCTGCTGACGCCGTTCTACCTGCTGCGGCTGTGGCGGCGCGGCGCCAAGGAGGCGCCCTACCGCCATGCCCTGGGCGAAAGGCTGGGCCTCTACAAGGCCGCAGCCCAACCCGGGCGGCTGTGGATCCATGCCGTGTCGCTGGGCGAGACGCGTGCGGCCAGCGCCCTGATCGACGCCTTGCGCGCCCGCGACCCGGCGCTCCGGGTGCTGCTGACCCATTCCACCGCCACCGGCCACGAAGCCGGCCAGGCCCTCCTGGGGAAGGGCGATGCCCAGACCTGGCTACCCTATGACACCCCCGGCGCCGTGCGCCGCTTCCTGCGCCACTGGCAGCCGCGCGTGGGCGTGCTGATGGAAACCGAGGTCTGGCCGACGCTGCAGCGCGAGGCGGAGAAGGCTGGCCTGCCCATGGTGCTGGCGAATGCGCGCCTGTCCGAGAAAAGCCTGCGCCAGGGCCAGCGGCTTGCCGCGCTGATGCGACCGGCGGCCCGCCGCATGACGCTGGCCCTGGCGCAGACCGAGGCCGATGCCGATCGCATCCGCACCATGGGCATGGCCCGCGTCGAGGTGGCCGGCAACCTGAAGTACGACATCGCGATGGACCCGGCCCTGATCGCCCGCGGCCAGGCCTGGGCGGCTTTGCTGAGCCGCCCCGTGCTGATGCTGGCCGTCAGCCGTGAAGGCGAGGAGCAGGCGCTGCTCGACGCCTGGGTCCGCCAGCCCTCCCCTCGCCCGCTGCTGGCCATCGTGCCTCGCCACCCCCAGCGCTTCGACGAGATCGCCGCGCTGATCGAGGCCGCCGGCCTGACGCTGGCGCGCCGCAGCAGCTGGGGCGACGAACCGCCTGAGCAGGCGCTGGCCGCCGATGTCTGGCTGGGCGACTCCATGCGCGAGATGCCGCTCTACTACGGCCTGGCCGGCGTCGCCCTGCTGGGCGGCAGCTTCGAGCCGCTGGGTGGCCAGAACCTCATCGAGGCCGCCGCCTGCGGCTGCCCGGTGCTGGCCGGGCCTCACACTTTCAATTTCGCCGAAGCGACCGAACTGGCCGTGGCGGCCGGCGCGGCGCTGCGCTGCGCCGATCTGCCTGATGCCGTTGGCCGGGGCCTGGCCCTGTGCGGCGACGCGGCAGCCCGACAAGCCATGGCGGCGCGCGCGCAGGTCTTTTCCCGAGCCCACCAGGGCGCGGCCGCTCGCATGGCGGCCGCCCTGCTTTCAATCAGCACACGATGACTTCAGCAC
>NZ_JBFUAB010000034.1:0-53326 GCF_056406535.1 Roseateles sp. P1_C1_2 | reverse complement strand
ACAGGTGGCCGCATGAAGCCTCTGCAGACACGCGCCGGCAAGGCCTTCGTCGGCACGCGCGCCGTCTTCCTCGGGCAAGACCTGCACCAGGATCTGCGCCACGCAGACTGGGTCGAGCTCTACATGCTGTCGATCACCGGCCGGCGTTTCGACGCCGCCGCGCTGAAGCTGCTGCATGCGATGTGGGTCTGCACCAGCTACCCCGACGCGCGCCTGTGGAACAACCGCGTCGCGGCACTGGCGGGCAGCGCGCGCAGCACGCCGGCGCTGGGCATCTCGGCCGCGCTCGGCATGTCGGAGGCGACGGTCTACGGCGGACATCCCTGCGTGCGCGCCATCGACTTCCTGACCGGCGCGCAGCGCCGCGTTGGCGCGGGTGAGTCGCTGGCTGACATCGTTCAGCAGGAGCTGGCTCAGCGCCGCATCTATGGCTACGGCCGGCCGATCCATTCGACCGACGAGCGCCTGCCCTGGTTGCTGGGCATTGCGCGTGAACAAGGGCTGGCCGACGGACCGCACCTGGCCCTGGCGCACGAGGTCGAGCGCCTGCTGGTGGCGCGCGACGCGCGCTTGAAGATGAACTACGCGGCGTTCACCGCCGGGTTGGCCGCAGACCTGGGCCTGTCGGTCACCGAGTTCCACCATTTCCAGGTGCCGATGCTGCTGGCGGGCATGACGCCTTGCTTCATCGAGGCGGCCGAACGACCGGCGGGCGCTCTGTTCCCGCTGTCCTGCGAGCACATCGCCTACGAAGGAACGGCCAAGCGGCCGTGGCCTCAGAAGCGATAACTCGCTTGGGCCGACAGCGAGCGGCCCGCCATCGGCAGGTCGTTGGCGATGCCGGCGCTGGGCAGGCTGGGCTCGCGCACGTCGGCGTCGAAGGCGTTCAGCAGCGCGAAGGACAGCTCCCAGCCCGTCTTGGCGAGCGGCGCCCTCAGGCTCACGTCCAGCGTCGTGTAGCCGCGCAGGTTGGGCCGCGCGTCCCCGAACGCGCGCACGCGGTCGCCCACATGGTTGACCCGCCCGCTGAGCGTGGAGCCGCCCGCGAACGACCAGTCGAGCCGGGCGTTCAGGTGCTGGTGCGGCGCATAGCCGGCGTCGGTGCGGTTGAGCTCGTCGATGGAGCGCTGGTAGGCATAGCTGCCGGCAAAGCGCAGGTCGCGCCGCGCGTCCCACACCCACTCCACTTCGGCGCCGGTGCCATGTTGCGAGCCGGCGTTGCGGAAGGTCGCGCCGGGCACGGGCGCCGGGTTGGGGGTGGTCTTGATGATGTCTCCCATCTCGTAACGGAAGACATTGAAGTTCAGCTGCAGCTCGCGGCTGGCATGCCATTGCAGCGCCGCTTCGACGGTGCGCATGGTTTCGGGCCTGATGGCCGCATTGCCGCTGGCCACCGGGTTGACGCCGTACTGCTCGTTGAGCGATGGCGCCCGGAACGCGCTGCCGTAAAGCAGCTTGGCGGTGAGGTCCAGGCTGGCGTCCCACACCAGCGCGACGCGCGGGTTGGTGGTGCGGCCGAAATCGGAGTAGCGGTCCTGCCGGACGCCGGCCGTCAATGTCCAGTCGGGCGCGAAGCTCCATTCGTCCTGGACGTAGGCGTAGTCGACGCGGCGCTGGTGCGGCGCCAGGAAGGAGTCGTTCACCGGCGCCTCGATGAGCTGGCCACCTGGCGTGGGCACCGGCACGCCGGTGAGAGGCCCAGAAGTGATGACGTTGAAATTCCTGAACTCCCGGGTGCGGTAGAGATTCAGGTCATCGTGGCCCAGGCCCATGCGCCACTGGTGGCCGGCCCAGCCGCTGTAGCTGACGGCCGCGGAGGCGCGCAGCTGCCGTTCCCAGGTATTGGGCGAACCGAACACGCCGTTCGGGAACGAGCCGCCAAAAGCGCCGGGCGGGAACAGCTGGACCGGCACCGACAGTTTCTGCGTGTAGTGCAGATAGCTGGCGTTCGCGCTCAGGCGCCAGCCCGGCGCCAGGTCGACGTCATTGACACCGGTATCCAGGACTTTCCGCTGGGATCCCATCCGCCCCACGGGGTCGAGGGCGCCCGCGATGCCCGCGCCCGTACCCACGTCGCGGCGGTCCTTGTAGCCGGCATGCAGCCGCCACTTGCCGTAACCCAGCTCCAGGCCGCCATCGACGGCGTGATAGGCCGTGTTGACCGGCCCCGGCGCCAAGCTGGCCCGGGTGCCGAAGACAGCGTCCAGGCCGGTCTGCGCGTCCGACTCGACGATGCGCCTGAAGCCGTCGCTGCGCCCCACGCGCAGGAAGGCCGCCAGGTCCAGCGCTCCCAGCTTGCCGCCGTGCTGCAGCCAGGCGTCTGTCGTGTTGAACGAGCCGGCACGCAGGCCCAGCTCGGTGCCCTGGATGTCCTGGCCGCTCTTGGTGATGATGTTGATGACACCCGAGTACGCGTCGGCGCCGTACAGCGCCGAGCCCGGGCCGCGGATGATCTCGATGCGCGCGATGTTCTGCAGCGGCAGGCCGCCCCAGATGATGCCGCGGCTGCCGACATACAGCGTGGTCATGGGCACGCCGTTCTGCAGCATCAGCACCTGCGGATTGAAGTCGCTGGCCACGCCGCGGATCAGGTATTGCGGCGAGTAGGCGCCGTTGGCGCGGCTCACATGCAGGCCCGGCACGGTCTCCAGCACCTCATCCAGGTCGGCGGCGCCCATGGCCGCGATGTCCTGGGCGGTGATGACGGTGGCAACCGCAGGCGCGCGCCGCAAGGTCTGGGCGGTGCCGGTGGCGATGCTGATGGTGGTCTTGTCGCCGTAGATCTGCGCCAGTTCTTCCTCTTCGCTCGGTGTCTGCGCGAAAGCGACCGGCAGCCCTGCCGTCCAGCAGGCGCTGCCCAGAATCACCAAACCAAGGAAAGGTCTCATTGCCAGCTTCTCCGACGAGGGCGGTGAATGGGCGCGTATTGTGCTGTCGCCGCGGTGGTGCCAGGAGGCTTGTGGCAGGGGATCGTGGCGCTTCGTGAACTCTGCCCGACAAGCGGCGCCACAGGGCTGTCGGGGCTGGGGGCGTCTGCATAATGCCGCACGCCGCGCCCGGCGTTGCCGTGCCCCTGAAGCCGATTTGATTGCCCCCTGGTTGCCCGCCCCAAGCCACTTGCCGCATCTTGCGGCGACGGGTGCTTGCCGGTGCGGCCATCGCATGGGCCTCGGCGCCCGGCCATGCCGCCGCGCAGACCGACGAAGACGGACTGCCCATCGCCCGCAGCGACCGGCGCTCGGTGAGCATCGCGGCCGGCACGCGCCAGCCGCTGCGGCGGTGGCATTGTCAACGATCTGCCGGTCTACCCGCGGGCCACTCATGTGCAGGTCATGGTCCGGTTCTGAACCCGGCCCCTTTGCATAATGCCGCCCACCCCTCCTGCCCCTCAATGCGCCTCCATCCAACACGCTTTCCTTGACTGAGCCCGTTTGCCCCGTCCAAGCCACGCGCCGCGCCCTGTTGCGACAGGCCTTGGGCGGTGCCGTGGCGTTGGCCGGCGGTGGGGGGGCGGCCGCGGCCGAGCTCGGGCGGCAACTGGTGGTCGTCTACCCGGAGCTGGGTGACCCCTTCCGCCAAGTCTTCACGAGCATCATCGAAGGCATTGAAGACAAGCTGGGAGGTGCGGTGACGAGCTTTGCGATCGCCAACAACGCCAGCCCGGCGCAGGTCGCCGACGATGTGCGCAAGCGCGACGTCAAGGTGCTGATTGGCCTGGGTCGTGGCGGCATGCGCGTCGCGGCTGCCTTGGCGGATGAGCTGGCGGTGATGGTGGGCTGCGTCGTGTCGGTGCAGGAGTCGGAGGCGCGCAGCTTCCCCATCCACACGCTGGCGCCCGACCCGGCGCTGCTGCTGGCGCGGCTCAAGCGCCTGAAGCCAGGCACGCGGCGCGTGCATCTGGTCTACGACCCCAAGCTGAATGCCTGGCTGGTGAAGCTGGCGCGGGAGGCGGCGCGCGCCGAAGGCCTGGAGCTGTTGGCCCAGGAGGCCGCCGACCAGGCCGAGGCCCTGCGCGCCTACTCGCAGCTGCTGGCCTCGGCCGATGCCGCCCGCGACGCCGTCTGGCTGCCGCAGGACCCGACGACGGTGGACGACAACGTCGTGCTCACGCTGGTGCTGAAGGAGGGCTGGAACCGCAACATCGCCGTGTTCTCCAGCCACCTGGCCCATGTGAAGCGCGGTGCGCTGTTTTCTCTCTACCCGGACAACCACGAACTTGGGCGCTCGCTGGCCGTGTCGGCGCAGCGCCTGGCCGCCAGCCCCAAGACGGGCGTGGCCGGTGTGCTGCCGTTGCGCCAGGCGCGGGCCGCCATCAACATCCGTACCGCCGCGCACCTGGGGCTTGACGTCGCCTCGGTGCAGTCGGGATTCGATCTGGTCTACCCCACCAGCTGAGGCCCAGCTTGACGCCACCCCTTCCACTGGACAGCCAGCCACCCGCCATCCTCCGGGATGAGCGCGTGCCCCTGGCCCCGCCGCCGCAGCGCCCCTGGCCGCTGCGCGTCTATGCGCGCTGGCTCAGGGAAACCTCGTTCCGCCGCCATCTCAGCGTGGCCGTCGCGCTGGGCACCCTCTGCCTGGCCCTGCTGATGGCCGCCGTCAACGCCTGGCAGGGCGGCCGCCAGGTGCGGGCCATGCTGATGGAGCAGGGGGGGCGCGTCGCGGCCAACCTGGCCTCCAACAGCTCGCTGGCCCTGCTCTATGCCGCAGCCGACAACGCGGAGGAGGCCGTGCGCGCATCGCTGGCCTTCCCGGATGTGATGGGCATCGAGATCCGCGACACCAAGGGCCGGCTGCTGCTGGCGCTCGGCCCCGAACGGGACCGCCTGCCCACGGCGACGTCGCCGGCAACGCCTGACCCCGCGGCCAGCGAGCCCTGGCTCGATCAGGAGACCGAGGACAGCTGGGCCTTCGCCGCGCCGGTCTGGACCCGCCCCGAGGCCTCGCCCTTTGACGTGACCCTGCGCCCGGCCCAGTTGCTGGGCCATGTGCGCATCGTGCTGAGCAAGGCGACGCTGCACCGCACCCAGGCCTCGCTCTTCCTCGCGAACTTCGGCGTGGCCGTGCTGTTCGCGACCGTCTTCCTGCTGGCGGTGCGCTTCCTGATCCTGCGGCTCACCCGGCCGCTGGGTGCCTTGTCCCAGGCCATGGAGAGGGTGGAGCTTGGCGACAGCGACGCCCGCGCGCCGGCGGGCGGCCCGCGCGACATCGCGGCGATGGCCGAGACCTTCAACCGCATGATCACCGCGCTGCAGGAACGCGAGACCGAACTCGGCGCCCACCGCGACCACCTCGAGGATCTGGTGCGCGAGCGCACGCTTGAACTCAGCGACGCCAAGGAGCGCGCCGAGATCGCCAGCCGCGCCAAGAGCCAGTTCCTGGCGCGCATGAGCCATGAGCTGCGCACGCCGCTGAACGCCGTCATGGGCTATGCGCAGATCCTGAAGATGGACAACGGCCTGACGCCCAAACAGCGCAATGGCCTGGACATCATCCACAGCAGCGGCCAGCACCTGCTGACGCTGATCGTCGACATCCTGGACCTGTCGCGCATCGAGGCCGGCAAGGCTGAGCTGCGCATCGGCCCCGTCGAGCTCGTCCCGCGCCTGCAGGCCGTCGTCGACATCGTGCGCGTGATGGCCGAGGACAAGCACATCACGCTGGATCTCCAGCACGACGCCAATCTGCCGGCCGTCGTGCTGACCGACGAGAAGCGGCTCAACCAGATCCTGTTGAACCTGCTGGGCAATGCGGTCAAGTTCACCCACGTGGGGGGCGTGCTGCTGATGGTGCGTGCACTGCCACCGTTGGCCGACACGGAGCCGGGCCATGTGCGACTGTGCTTCGAAGTGCAGGACACCGGCGTCGGCATCGCCGAAGACCAGGCCGCACGCCTGTTCGAGCCCTTCGAGCAGGCCGGCAGTGCCGAGCAGCGCGTCGGCGGCACCGGTCTGGGCCTGGCCATCAGCCGCCAGCTGGTGCGCATGATGGGCGGCGAGATCCAGCTCGAGAGCCGGCTGGCCCAGGGCAGCCGGTTCTGGTTCGAGATCAGCGTGCCGGTGCAGGACAGCGCCTCGAGCTAACGGCGGTGGGCCAGCAATGGCAAGGACGGGATGGCCGACAGGCTCAAGGGCTCGTTGCAGCAGTTTTCAGATGAGCTCCGCAAGATGCCAATAGCTTGTCTCGCCCAATATTGCGCCCGCCGGTTTCATTCACCTCTTGATAGGCGATCGTCTGCATCAGCTCCGCAAAGGATCTGTATCTGTAAGCCCCCGCCAGTTGGGGGGACAGAAGCCAAGCTTCCCATTCACCGTCAGCAGTGACTTCCAGTGGATTGATCAACAGAACAGCCCCCTGTTCAAGCTCGCCCACCTTGATCAGCTTGTCCAGGTAGGACCATCTGAAGAAGTCCTGCTTGTCGTTGTATTGGTAGTAGTCGGCGTCAGACAAAGGGCGCTCGGCCGTGCCTCCCATCGCCTGGTGCCATACGCTCCAGTTGACTGTGTCCACGGTCTTGAACAGACCGACGGAAGAGATCGGGAGAAAGTTGGATGGGTGTGGGGATTCGCTCCTGGGCATCGCGAGCCATTGGCCGCCGGTCACCAAGGAGAAGTGCCGAAATGATCTCGGAAGCGCTCCGCTGTTCAGCTGCTTCTCCAGATGCACCAGAGCGACAGATCTGGCGTCATGTTCTTTGTCGCCAATAGCGGCTAGCTGATTGGTGCTCTCTTGAGTGGGCGAATCTCGCTTTCCTGTGCGCCGCAGGCCCTCGTTCCAGCAGGTGAGGAAATTCAACCAGTCGGATTCCGAGGAGACGTATCCGGAATTGATTTCCTTCATGCTTTTTGCAGCCGTGGCCGGGTCCTCCGCACGCGGCGAACAGCCTGCGAAAGCACAGATGACGGGGATCACCGCGGTGGCGTTTCTTAAGGCGATCAACTTGCTGACCCCATTCAAGTTCGAATCCTTCAGGTAGCGGAGGAATGCAGTCCTCAGCGCCGCTTGCGTGGCGGGGCACCGAGGTTCACAGGGGAGCCTACATAGTCCGCCAGATGCTGCCCCGTCAGTGTTGAACCTGCCTTGACCAGATCGGCCGGCCTGCCCTCGAAGACGACCTTGCCGCCGTCATGCCCGGCGCCCGGCCCGAGGTCGATGATCCAGTCCGCATGCGCCATGACGGCTTGGTGGTGCTCGATGACGATGACGGATTTGCCAGAGTCGACGAGGCGATCCAGCAAACCCAGCAGCTGCTCGACGTCGGCCAGGTGCAGGCCGGCGGTGGGCTCGTCCAGCACATAGATGTCGCCCTTCTCGGCCATCTGTGCCGCCAGCTTGAGGCGCTGGCGTTCGCCGCCTGACAAGG
This sequence comes from Roseateles sp. P1_C1_2, assembly GCF_056406535.1. Lineage (NCBI taxonomy): Bacteria > Pseudomonadati > Pseudomonadota > Betaproteobacteria > Burkholderiales > Sphaerotilaceae > Roseateles > Roseateles sp. P1_C1_2. Next base: position 45,963 of record NZ_JBFUAB010000034.1, on the reverse strand, counting down.
TCGTCAGCGGCTGTCCGAGGCTGAGGTAACCCAGGCCGACGTCGGACATGCGTTCCAGGATGGCGTGTGCAGCGGGCGTCAGCTTGGCGAAGAACGCCGTTGCTTCGGCGACCGACATGGCCAGCACCTCGCTGATGTCCTTGCCACCCAGCTTGTAGTCGAGCACCGCGTTCTGGAAGCGCTTGCCGCCGCAGTCCTCGCAGACGGTCGACACGGTGGCCATGGGCCCCAGGTCCGTGAAGATCAGGCCGTTGCCATTGCAGGTCGGGCAGGCGCCCTCGGAGTTGGCGCTGAAGAGGGCCGGCTTGACGCCGTTGGCTTTGGCGAAGGCGCTGCGGATGGGGTCGAGCAGGCCGGTGTAGGTGGCCGGGTTGCTGCGCCGCGAGCCGCGGATGGCAGCTTGGTCGATGGCGACGACGCCGTCCAGCTTGGACACCGAGCCGTGGATCAGCGAGCTCTTGCCCGAGCCGGCCACCCCGGTGACGACGCAGAGAACGCCCAGCGGGATGTCGACATTGACCTTCTGCAGGTTGTGCGTGCTGGCGCCGCGAATCTTCAGCGCGCTCGTGGATTTGCGAACGGTGTCCTTCAGCGCGGCGCGGTCGTCCAGGTGGCGCCCGGTCAGCGTGCCGCTCTTGCGCAGGCCGGCGACGCTGCCCTCGTAGACCACCTCGCCACCCGCCGAACCGGCGCCGGGTCCGAGGTCGACGACATGGTCGGCAATCGCGATGACCTCGGGCTTGTGCTCGACGACGAGGACGGTGTTGCCCTTGTCGCGCAGCCGGCCCAGCAGCTCGTTCATGCGCTGGATGTCGTGCGGGTGCAGGCCGGTCGTCGGTTCGTCGAAGACATAGCTGACGTCCGTCAGCGAGGAGCCGAGGTGGCGGATCATCTTGACGCGCTGGGCCTCACCGCCCGACAGCGTGCCGGTCGGCCGGTCCAGCGACAGATAGCCCAGGCCGATCTCGGCAAAGGCGTCCAGCAGATGACCCAGCGCCTTCAGCAACGGGGCAACTTCGGCGCCCTTGAGCCCGCGCACCCAGTCGGCCAGATCGCTGATCTGCATGGTGCAGGCATCCGCGATGCTGTGCTTGCCGATCTTGCAGGACCGTGCCGCTTCGCTGAGCCGCGTGCCGTGGCATTCGGGGCAGGTCTGGAAGGTGATGACGCGATCGACGAAGGCGCGCACGTGCGGCTGCAGCGCGTCAACGTCCTTGGACAGGAAGGACTTCTGGATCGACGGAATCAGGCCGGCATAGGTCAGGTTGATGCCGTCGACCTTGATCTTGGTCGGCTCCTTGTGCAGCAGGTCGTGCAGTTCGCGCTTGGTGAACTTGGCGATGGGCTTGTCGGGGTCGAAGAAGCCGCAGCCGCGGAAGATGCGGCCGTACCAGCCTTCCATGCTGTAGCCGGGGATGTTGATCGCGCCGCCGTTGAGGGACTTGCTGGCATCAAACAGCTCGCTCAGGTCGAAATCGCTGACCGAGCCCATCCCCTCGCAGCGCGGGCACATGCCGCCGGTGCGCGAGAAGGTCTGCTTGACGGCCTTGCTGGCGCCGCCCTTGTCGACGGTGATGACGCCGGTGGCCTGCACCGACGGCACATTGAAGGCGAAGGCGCTGGGCGGGCCGATGTGGGGCTTGCCGACGCGGCTGAACAGGATGCGCAGCATCGCGTTGGCGTCGGTCGCCGTGCCGACCGTGGAGCGGGCGTTGGCGCCCATGCGCTCCTGGTCGACGATGATGGCCGTGGTGATGCCCTCCAGCACGTCCACCTCGGGCCGCGCCAGTGTCGGCATGAAGCCCTGCACGAAGGCGCTGTAGGTCTCGTTGATGAGGCGCTGCGACTCCGCCGCGATGGTGCCGAAGACCAGGGAGCTCTTGCCCGAGCCCGACACGCCGGTGAACACCGTCAGCCGCCGCTTGGGGATGTCGACGCTGACATCCTTGAGGTTGTTCTCGCGCGCGCCCTGGACGCGGATGCGGTCGTGGTTGTCAGCGCCTCCCATGCTCAGCGACGCTCTTGAATGCGGAGCAGATTGCCGGCGGGATCTCGGACTGCGCAGTCGCGCACGCCATAGGGTTGCATCGTCGGCTCTTCGACGATCTCGGCGTCCTCGGCTTGCAGCTTGGCGAAGGTCTTGTCCAGGTCGGCGGTGGCGAGGATGAGCATGCCGAAGGTGCCCTTGGCCATCATCTCGGTGATGGTGCGGCGCTCGTCCTCGGTGATGCCGGGCGTGACCGCCGGCGGGTGCAGCACGATGGAGGTGTTGGGCTGGCCGGCCGGGCCGACCGTGATCCAGCGCAGGCCGTTGTAGCCGACGTCGTTGCGCACCTCGAAACCGAGGGTGTCGCGGTAGAAGGCCAGCGACGCCTCCGGGTCGGATTGGGGCAGGAAGCTGGAGTGAATGCTGATGTCCATTTGGGGATCTCCGTGAGAGTGGTTAGGGCACGGAAAGAAGTCTAGGTTTCGCTCTCCTGCGGCGCTTCTCGATTCCTGATCGGTTTGGTCACCTGGCGTGCGACGCAGGCCGGCATGCCTTGCGTGGCCAGGGCCTGGTCGCGCTTGTAGGCGCTCGGCGATTGGCCCACCAGCTCGCTGAAGCGGGTGCTGAAGGTGCCCAGCGACGAACAGCCCACGGTGAAGCAGGCCTCGGTGACGCTCACGTCGCCACGCCGCAGCAGGGCCATCGCGCGCTCGATGCGCCGCGTCATCAGATAGCTGTAGACCGACTCGCCATAGGCAATGCGGAACTGCCGGCTCAGGTGGCCGCCCGACATGTGCACGCCGTGGGCCAGGGCCTCGACGTCCAGGGGTTGGGCGTACTCGCGGTCGATGCGGTCGCGCACGCGGCGCAGGCGCGCGAGGTCGCGCAGGTGGAGTTCGGAGCCGGGCAGGATCGTCATGCCGGCATGCTGCCAGCTTCAACGGCTCGCGGCGAGCGGGCCAGCCGGTCGCGCAGCTGCAGGCCCGGCTTCTCGACGAGATAGTGCAGGGCGGCGCCCACGGCCAGGATGACGACGGCATAGACCGGGAACAAGGCCAGCCCCTGCAGCGGCAACGCGGGTGCGATCCAGGTCTGGACGGCGTGCATCGCGAGCTTGTGGCTGAGATACAGGCTGTAGGAGACGGCGGCCAGCCAGCCGGCGCCGGGCACGGTCCAGCGGCCCAGCCAGCCCTGCCGCGAGGTGGCGGCCAGCACCAGCAGGCCGAAGCCCCAGGACAGCAGCGGCCAGCCGATGGCGTTGGCGATGAGGCCGGTGCGCTCCCGGAACAGCGCGAAGGCGAGGACGGCGGTGGCTAGGCCGGCGACCGTCAGCAACGTCGAGCGCGCCTGCAACCTGGCCCACCACTGCGGACGGTAGACATGGATGGTCGCCAGCATGACGCCCACCAGCAGGCCGTCCAGGCGCATCCAGGTCGGGTAGTAGATGTCCTCGATGAACCAGTTGCGCTGCGGCTGGAGGGCGTCGTTGTGCAGCCAGACGCCGGCGCGCAACGCGATGCCGCCGAGCACCAGCAGGGCGCACAAGCCGATGAAGCGTGGCGCCGAGGGCCGGCGCGTGAACCACCAGGCGAGCAGCGGGAAGCACAGATAGAAATGCTCTTCCACGCACAGCGACCAGGCGTGCGAGAAGGCCTGGTTGTGGCCGTAGTCGATCAGCAGGTTCAGCGTGAAGCTGGCGAACTGCCACCAGGCTTCCAGATTCGGCTCTTCGCGCAGCACGGGGAAGGCGACATAGACGGCCAGCACGACGGCGAAGGCCGGCAGGATGCGCCAGGCCCTGCGCCAGTAGAAATCGCTCAGGCGCAGGGCCTCGCCACGCTGCAGCGTGCGCAGCAGCTGCGAGCCGATCAGGAAACCGCTGAGCACGAAGAAGATGTCCACGCCGGCCCAGCCGAAGCGGGTCAGCCAGGTCCAGTCCGGCCCCAGGCCGCCGATCAGGAAAGTGTGGAAAAACATCACCCAGACGATGGCAATGCTGCGCAGGAGGTCGAGGCCGGGAAGGCGATGCATGACTGAGGGTGTGCGACGAAGGGACGAGAGCGTAGCGCCAGCCCGCGCGGGTGTCGTTCGTCAGTGCAGTCAACGTGTCAGCGTGACTTCGCCGCAGTCCTGGTCCAGGCCCTGGTGCCGGGCACGCGGCCGCGGGGGTGTGCCGCGGCTCATCACGTCATGCCAATGCCAGCTGGCCTTCAGGCGCAGCACGCCGGTGGGCGGTAGTGCGAAGGCGTCGTTCAGCGTCAGCTCAGCGCTCAGGCTCTGGCCGGCGGGCAGGTGCAGATAGTCCTCGGCCGAAGGATCGCCGCGCTTGCGCATCGCACCCTGGAAGGCCAGTTCGCCCTGCGCCGTGCTGGCCTTGACGAAGGGGCCGAACCAGGCGCCCTCGAAGGGGCTGCCCCAGCGCAGCAGGTGCAGGCTGCGCTTGCCGGTGTTGCTCAGCTTGAACTGCAGCGCCACCTGCCCGTCGGGCTTGGCGGTGGCCTGGAACTGGCAGCTCAGCTCGGTGGATGGGATGGGGGCGGCCATGGTCAGGGGGCTGGTGGCGAACAGCGCAAAGGCTGCGGCGAGCAGGTGAGGGCGCATCATGGCCGGCAGCCTAGCCGAGGCGCGAGCCCTCGGCAGCCCCCCAAAAAAAAGGGCGCCGCCCGAGGGCGGCGCCAACACGAGGGAACTCCTGTCCACCGCCTGGCCTGACGGTGGTTGTCGATCCGGACTCAGTTCTGGAAGGGCGTGTTCTCGGCGAAGTACTCGTGGTTGTCCGAGTTGTCCAGGGCCTTGGTCGGGTTGGACTTGGCCAGGCTCTTGGCCGCGCTCTGGCCATAGGCCCAGTCGTCGGTGCCGGCGATGACGTTGAAATGCATCATCTCGTGCACCAGCGTGCCGCCCTTGCTGTCGGTGCCCGTCATCGGCGCGCTCCAGAAGGCGCCGCAGACGTAGATCTTGTACGGCTGGGTCGGGTAGACATAGGCATAGGTGCCGCTGTCCTTGCAACTGCAGTCCAGCGTCAGCGCGGCGCCCTGGAAGGCGTTGCGGGCCTTGGTGTAGTGGTCCCGGGCCGTGGCCCAACGCGAGGACGTGTAGGCGCCGAACCAGGTCGTGTAGCGCGCCGTGCCCGACGGCGTGCCGTTGAGGTAGGTGGTCGAGCTGGCCGCGTAGTTGGTGGCCGCCGTGACGGCCGAGGCCAGCGAGGACTTCTGGCTGCTGGTGCAGGAGCCGGTGTAGGAGATGCTGGCCGCCAAGGCCGTAGCATCGGTGCGCGCCGTGGTGGCCACGTCCCCACCATCGGCGCTGGCGGCATCGAGTTTCTCGTTGCGGCCTTGCGTCCACAGATAGGTGGCGGCGGCGCTGTGCAGGGACTGGGCGCCCGAGCCATGGGTGCCGCGGTCGCTGTGGAACTCGATCGCGTAGCGGCCGTTCTTGCTGAAGTCGTAGTGGCCGGTCAGTTCCACCTCGTAGTTCAGCGTCGCGCTGGCGGCGATCTCGACATAGTCCTTGGCCTGGGGCGCGGCGCGCTTGATGACGGCGCCGGTGTAGCGCACCGGCCGGTCGTCGCGGGTCACGGTGAACAGCGCGCCGCTCATGGAGTCGCTGGGCAGCTGCCAGCGCAGCACTTGCACCGCGCTGCGGCAGCGGTTGGTCACGGCGACGCCCACGTGGACGTCCACGTCGCCGTTGACGACGGGATTGGCGCTGCTCAGGCGCACATCCAGACATTCGGTGCCGGCGGCATAGCTGGCGCTCGTGGCGACAACGGCAAAGGCGGCGGCGGTCAACTTGAACCAGGTCTTCATGCAAGCTCCTGTCGGCCCCGATGGGGGCACTGGGTTGAAGAAGTCGCGGATTCTGGTGAGCTGCGCGGCCGGCGCGTCCTGGGACAAGCCTGTCCCTGAAACCTGCTGCGTAGTTGTCTAGACAGGGCGAACCATGAAAAAAGGAGCCAGCGCTCGCGAAAGCGCTGGCTCCCCAGGCTTGGGGCCTTGACCGTGGCGTCAGGCAGCGAGCAGCTGCCTGAGGACAAAAGGCAGGATGCCGCCGTGGAAGTAGTAGTCGACCTCGATGGCGGTGTCGATGCGCAGGGTCAGCACGACGGACTGCGTGCTGCCGTCCGGGCGGGTGATCGTCATGACCGCGTCGCCTTGAGGTTTGATCTCGTTGGCCAACGTGATGTCTATCGTCTCGGCGCCGGTCAGGCCCAGTGACTCCCAGCTCGTGCCGGCCTTGAACTGCAGCGGCAGCACGCCCATGCCGATCAGGTTGCTGCGGTGGATGCGCTCGAAGCTCTTGGCGATGACGGCCTTGATGCCCAGCAGCTGGGTGCCTTTCGCGGCCCAATCCCGACTCGATCCGGTGCCGTACTCCTCGCCGGCAAAGATGACGGTGGGCGTGCCCTCCTGGATATAGGCCATCGCGGCGTCGTAGATGGTGGTCTGCAGGCCGTCCTTGAGCGTGTAGCCGCCTTCCTCGCGCGAGCCGTCGGGCCGCGCCGGCAGCATCAGGTTCTTCACGCGCACATTGGCGAAGGTGCCGCGCATCATCACGTCGTGGTTGCCGCGGCGGGCACCGTAGGAATTGAAGTCGGCCTTGAGCACGCCGTTCTCGGTCAGGAACTTGCCGGCCGGCGTGGTTTCCTTGAACGAGCCCGCGGGGCTGATGTGGTCGGTGGTGATGGAGTCGCCGAACAGCGCCATGACCTTGGCGCCCTTGACGCCCGACACCAGCGCCGGCGGCACCATCGTGAAGCCCTCGAAGAAGGGCGGCTGGGCGATATAGGTGCTCTTGGGCCAGTTGTAGACCTGGCCCTTGACGCCCTTGATCGCGTCCCAGAGCTTGCCGGGCTGCTTGGCGACCTTGTCGTAGTTCTCCTTGAAGGCCTTGGCGTTCATCGCGAACTTCATCAGCGCATAGATCTCGTCGCTGCTGGGCCAGATGTCGCCGAGATAGACCGGCTTGCCCTTTTTGTCGTAGCCGACGGGCTCGGTCATCAGGTCTCGCCTGACGTTGCCGGCGATGGCATAGGCGACGACCAGCGGCGGGCTGGCCAGGAAGTTGGCCTTCAGGTTGGGGTGGATGCGGGCCTCGAAGTTGCGATTGCCCGACAGCACGGCGGCGCAGACGAGGTCGTTGTCCTGGATGAGCTTGTTCAGCTCAGGCGTCAGGTCGCCGGCATTGCCGATGCAGGTCGTGCAGCCATAGGCCGCGACGTTGAAGCCCAGCTTCTCCAGATAGGGCAGCAGCCCCGCCTTCTCCAGGTATTCGGTGACGATGCGCGAGCCCGGGGCCAGCGAGGTCTTGATATGAGGCGCGACCGTGAGGCCGGCTTCCACGGCCTTCTTGGCCAAGAGACCTGCGGCCAGCAGCACGCCGGGGTTGCTGGTGTTGGTGCAGGAGGTGATGGCGGCGATCAGCACGTCACCGTTCTTCACCGGGATGCCCGACTCGGTGACGAAAGGCTGGGCCAGCTTTTCGGCCGGCTGGTTGAAGCCGTTCTCGGCGATGGGCTTGCTGAAGAGTTCGCCGAAGGTGCTGGACAGGTTGGTGATCTCGATACGGTCCTGCGGGCGCTTCGGCCCGGCCAGGCTGGGCGCGACGGTGCCGAGGTCCAGCGACACGACCGAGGTGAAGTCGATGTCGCCGGCCTTGGGCACGCCGAACATGCCCTGCGCCTTCCAGTAGGCCTCGAAGGCCTCGATCTCGGCGTTGGTCCGGCCTGTGCCCTTGAAGTAGTCGACGGTCTTCTCGTCAACCGGGAAGAAGCCCATGGTGGCGCCGTATTCGGGCGCCATGTTCGCAATCGTGGCGCGGTCGGGCAGGGCCAGGGTGCGGGTGCCTTCGCCGAAGAACTCGACGAACTTGCCGACAACCTTGTGCTTGCGCAGGATCTCGGTCACGGTCAGCACCAGGTCGGTGGCCGTCACGCCTTCGCGCAACTTGCCGGTCAGCTCGAAGCCGACGACGTCGGGGGTCAGGAAATAGACCGGCTGGCCCAGCATGCCGGCCTCGGCCTCGATGCCGCCCACGCCCCAGCCGACGACGCCGATGCCGTTGATCATGGTCGTGTGGCTGTCGGTGCCGACCAGGCTGTCGGGGTAGTAGACGCCGTCCTTGCCCTTGTGCACGCCGCGGGCCAGGTACTCGAGGTTGACCTGGTGGACGATGCCGAAGCCCGGCGGCACGACGCCGAAGGTGTCGAAGGCCTGCATGCCCCATTTCATGAACTCGTAGCGCTCGCGGTTGCGCTCGAACTCCAGCTTCATGTTCAGGTCCAGCGACTTCTTGGTGCCGTAGTAGTCGATCATGACGCTGTGGTCGACGACCAGGTCCACCGGCACCAGCGGCTCGATGGCCTTGGGGTTCTTGCCCATCGCGGCCGCCACGTTGCGCATCGCGGCGAGATCGGCCAGCAGCGGCACGCCGGTGAAGTCCTGCAGCACGACGCGGGCGACGACGAAGGGAATCTCGTCAACGCGGGCGGCGTTGGGCTTCCAGTTGGCGAGCTGCTCGACGTGCTCGGCCGTCACCTTCTTGCCGTCGCAGTTGCGCAGCACGCTTTCGAGCACGATGCGCATGGAGATGGGCATGCGCGACACGTTCGGGAAGGTCTCGGCCAGCTTGGGTAGGGAGAACAGCTGGCCAGACTTGCCGGTGGCAAGCTTGAACTGGGTCTGGGTGTCGGCAAACGCGTGAGCCGCGGGTTTCGGCATGGTTACTCCTATAGGATGACTGGGGTCTATTGGCCTGTGAGTCGTCCCCGCGTGAGGTCCCGCTCAGGGCCAAATCTAGGCGCAAGGCGCCGTCGGGTTGGTGACCCGGCGAGCACTTGCAACAACGAGTTGGCCCTGAGCGGGACCTCACCCTTCGGGCTGGGGTGGCCAAGGGCGCAGCGCGTTGTTGCAGCCCTTGCCCAGGCGGCCAGCCTGAGCGGCGGACTGCGCCTAGCTCTGCACCCTTGGCCACCCCAGCGCGGGGACGATTCACAGGTCAATAGACCCTAACCATTCTGGCGAGCTTGTCGTGACTTGTGTGAATCCCGTCGTTAAGACTTGGTTATGACCGCCTTGTCCGCTCGCCCGCGCCTGTTCGCGCTGACCTGGCCGATGCTGCTGGAGCTGCTGCTGGGCATCGGCATCGGCATCATCGGCACGGGGCTGGCCGCCCGCCTGTCCGACAACAGCGGCGCCGCCTTCGGCCTGGCCAACCAGGTCTTCGCCGCGGTCTTCGTTCTGTTCCGCGTCATTGGCGCCGGCGTCAGCGTCGCGGTCACTCAGGCCCTGGGTGCCGGCCGGCGCGACCAGGCCGACGCGGTGGCGCGCGCTGTGGTCGGCGCCAGCACCTGGCTGGGCGTGGGCGGTGCCGTCGTGGCGCTGCTGGCCGCCGGCCCCTTGCTGACGCTCGTGAACGCGCCGCCCGAGGTCGCGCCGCTGGCCAAGGTGCTGCTGCAGGCGCTGGCGCCGGCTCTGATGCTGGACGCCTGGAACGCCAATATGTCCAGCGTCATGCGCTCCCATCTGCGCAGCCGCGAGGCGCTGGCCGTCGTCATCGTCATCCAGGTCATCACGCTGGTGGTGGCCCTGCTGGCCATGCCGCGCCTGGGGCTGGTGGGTTATGCGCTGGCCTGCGCCCTGGGGCGCGGTTTCGGCCTGGCAGCGCACATCCTGCTGTGGCGCACGCGCCTGAACCTGCGCCTGCGCGCGGCGGACTGGTGGCGGCTGGTGCGCGCGCCGCTGAAGACCGTGCTGCACATCGGCATTCCCGGCGCGGCAGAGAACATCTCCTGGCGCCTGGCCTTCATGACCAGCCTGGCCGCCATCGCCCAGCTCGGCGCCCATGCGCTGGCGACGCACGCCTACACGATGCAATTCCTGCACGTGATCCTGATGTTCAGCCTGGCCATCAGCTTCGCGGTCGAGATCATGGTCGGCCACATGATCGGCGCGGGCAAGCTGCATGCGGCCAACCGCCTGGTGCGGCGTTCGCTGGCCTTGGGCATAGCTCTGGCGCTGATCGTCTCGAGTGCCTTTGCACTGGCCGGCCCTTGGCTGCTGACCCGCTTCACGTCCGACCCGGGCATCGTCGCGCTGGGCTGCACCCTGCTGTGGTGGACGGTGCTCGTCGAGCCGGGGCGCTCCTTCAACCTCGTCGTCATCAATGCGCTGCGCGCAACCGGGGATGCCCGCTACCCCGTGATGGTGGGCTCGGCCTCCATGGTCATCGTGCTGGCCGGCGGCAGCTGGTTCCTTGGGGTTTACCTGGGGTGGGGCCTGGTTGGCGTGTGGATTGCTTATGCCGCTGATGAATGGATTCGCGGCCTTTTGATGTGGCGACGTTGGGCGACACTGGGGTGGTTGCCCCATGCCCGGGCGGCTCACCGCCGGTTGCGTCATGCCAAGGCCGGGTGAATCGGTATTTTCCTACCCAGTAAAACTTGAGGGATGTTTTCTACAATGCGCCCCTTTCGCCTTGCCCGAGTCCGCCCCATGACTTCTTCTCTGCCCCGTCTTGCTGCCCTGACGCTGTTGCTGGCGTCGGCCATGGCCCAGGCCCAGGCCCAGCAGCCCGCGGTGATCTTCGACATGGGCGGCAAGTTCGACAAATCCTTCAACCAGGCCGGCTACCAGGGTGCCGAGCAGTGGAAGAAGGAAACCGGCAAGACCTATCTCGAGTTCGAGATCAGCAACGACACCCAGCGCGTGCAGGCCATCCGCCGCATGGCCGAGCGGGGTGCCAGCCCCATCATCAGCATCGGCTTCGCCCAGGCGTCGGCCCTGCAGCAGGTGGCCAAGGACTTCCCGAAAACCCAGTTCGCCATCATCGACGCCAAGGTCGACCTGCCCAATGTGCAGTCCACGCTCTTCAAGGAGCATGAGGGCAGCTATGTGGTCGGCGCCATGGCCGCCCTGGTCAGCAAGACCGGCAAGGTCGGCTTCGTCGGCGGCATGGACATCCCGTTGATCCGCAAGTTCCAGTGCGGCTACGAGCAGGGCGCCAAGGTCACGAACCCGAAGATCGAGGTGTTCTCGAACATGACGGGCACCACGTCCACGGCCTGGAACGACCCGACGCGCGGCGGTGAACTCGCCAAGGCCCAGTTCGCCAAGGGTTCGGACGTCGTCTTCGCTGCGGCCGGCGGCACGGGCGTGGGCGTCTACCAGGCGGCCAAGGACGCAGGCAAGCTCGCCATCGGCGTGGACAGCAACCAGAACCACATCCAGCCCGGCACCATGCTGACCTCCATGGTCAAGCGCGTGGACGTCGCCGTCTACAACGTGCTCAAGGGCTGGAAGCCCGGCGTGCAGGTGCTGGGCCTGAAGGAAGGCGGCGTGGACTACGCCGCCGACGAGAACAACGCCAAGCTGCTGAACCCGGCGCTGAAGGCCAAGGTCGATGCCGTGAAGGCCGACATCATTGCCGGCAAGGTGAAGGTGGCCGACTACATGGCGGACAACGCCTGCAAATTCTGATGGCCTTGCGGGATGGACCTGTCGGCGTACCCGCCGGCAGCTCCGTTCCCCACTGATTCAGACTCAGCCTTCGCACATGACCGCTATCGCCGTCCGCCTTCAGGGTATCTCCAAGCGCTTCGGCGCCGTGCAAGCCAATCGCGAGGTGTCCTTCGACATCGCCGCGGGCGCCGTGCATGGCCTCGTCGGCGAGAACGGTGCCGGCAAGAGCACGCTGATGGCCATCCTGTACGGCTACTACCACGCCGACTCGGGAACCATCGAGGTCAACGGCCAGCAGGTTCACATCGCCAACTCGCAGCAGGCCATTGGCCTGGGCATCGGCATGGTCCACCAGCACTTCATGCTGGTCGACACGTTGAGCTGCCTGGAAAACATCATGCTGGGCGCCGAGGGCGGCTTCTTCCTCGCCGCCTCCAAGGCCAAGGTGCGCGCCAAGTTGGAAGCGCTGATGGCCGAGACCGGCCTGCAGGTCCACCTCGACGCCTTGGTCAGCGACCTGCCGGTGGGCGAACTGCAGCGGCTCGAGATCCTCAAGGCGCTGTACCGCGGCGCCAGGATCCTGATCCTGGACGAGCCGACGGCGGTGCTGACGCCGCAGGAGACCGACCAGCTCTTCGTCACGCTGCGCCGCCTGAAGGAGCGCGGCACGACCATCATCCTCATCACGCACAAGCTGCGCGAGGTGATGAGCCTGTGCAGCGCCGTCACGGTGATGCGCGCCGGTCAGGTCGTCGAGACGCGCGGCATCGAGGCCTGGAGCGAGGAGTCGCTCGCCGAATCCATGGTGGGCCGCAAGGTCACGCTGGGCCGCCCGGAAGGCCTGGAAGTGCATGCCGGCGAAGTGCGGTTGCAGGCTGCCGGCCTGAGCCTGAAGCACGCCAACGGCGTGCCCGCGCTGAAGAACGTCAGCCTGACGCTGAAGGCCGGTGAGATCGTCGGCGTGGCTGGCGTGTCGGGCAACGGCCAGAGCGAGTTGCTGGAGGTGCTGTCCGGCCTGCGTGCACCCGAGGGCGGCCGGCTGGAGCTGGGCGGCCAGGCCTTCACGCCCGAGGCCTGGCTGGATACCGCCCAGGCCCGCCCGCTGCGCCTGGCCCATGTGCCCGAGGACCGGCATGCCGTCGGCCTGGTCATGAGCTTCCCGGCCTGGGAATCCGCCGTGCTGGGCTACCAGGGGCTGCCCAAGTACCGCAAGGGCGCATCCATGAACCACGCCGCCATGCGTGATGCGACCCGCGCCATGCAGGAGCGCTTCGACGTGCGCCCGCGCGACGAGAACCTGGGCTCTTCCAAGTTCTCCGGCGGCAATCAGCAGAAGCTCATCCTGGCCCGCGAGATCGGCGAGCAGCCGACCGTGCTGCTGGTGGGCCAGCCCACCCGCGGCGTGGACATCGGTGCCATCGAATTCATCCACGGCCAGTTGCGCGCCCTGCGTGACGCGGGCTGCGCCGTGCTGCTGGTCAGCAGCGAGCTGGACGAGATCCTGGCCCTGGCCGACCGCGTCGTCGTCATGAACTGCGGCCGCATCACCGGTGAGCTGGCCATCGAAGACTGCGATGAAAAACGCCTCGGCCTCTTGATGGCCGCACAAGAAGAACGAGTGGCTGCATGAGCCAACCCATCCAACTTCCCCGCTGGATCGACATCGGCCTGCTGCCGCTGTGGAACCTCGCCATCGCCCTGGTCGTGGCCGGCCTCGTCGTCATGGTCATCGGCCACAGCCCTTGGCAGGCGCTGACGGTGCTGCTCAACGGCGCCCTGGGCAGTGTGCGCGGCCTGGGGTATTCGCTCTACTACGCGACGACCTTCATCTTCACCGGCCTCGCAGTCGCGGTGGCCATCCATGCCGGTCTGTTCAACATCGGCGGCGAAGGCCAGGCGACGCTGGGCGGTGTCGGCGTGGCCTTTGTCGCGCTGTGGCTGGGCGCCAAGCTGCCGGCCATCGTGCTGTTGCCGCTGCTCGTCGTTGCCGCCGCCTTCTTCGGCATGCTGTGGGCGGCGCTGCCGGCCTATCTGCAGGCCTGGCGCGGCAGCCACATCGTCATCACGACGATCATGTTCAATTTCCTCGGCGCCGCGCTGAACGCCTATCTGCTGGTGAACTGGCTGCGGCCGGCCGGCAGCATGTCGGTCGAGTCGGCCGAGTTCGCCGAGAGCGCCCGCATGCCGGCCCTGCACCAGATCGCCGCGGCCCTGGGTTATGAGCTGCCGTCGTCGCCGCTGAACCTCAGCCTCGTCATTGCGCTGGTCGCCTGTGTCTTCGTCGGCTGGTTCCTGTGGAAGAGCGCCGCCGGCTATGCGGTGCGCTCGGTGGGCAGCGCGCCACGTGCGGCGCACTATGCCGGCATCCGCCCGCGGGCCCAGGTCATGATCGCCATGGCCATTTCCGGCGCGCTGGCCGGCATGGTGGGCATCAACGAGATCTCGGGCGTGCAGGGCAAGCTGACGCTGGACTTCGTCGCCGGCGCCGGCTTCACGGGCATTGCCGTGTCGCTGATGGGCCGCAACCATCCCGTCGGCATCATCCTCGCGTCGCTGCTGTTCGGCGTGCTCTACCAGGGTGGCGTCGAGGTGTCGTTCGAGTTGCAGGGTTTCTCGCGGGAGATGGTCGTCACGGCCCAAGGCCTGATCGTGCTGTTCTCCGGCGCGATGGCCACCGTCAGCGCGCCGCCGTTCGCTCGCCTGTATGCCGCTGTGAAGGGAGGCCGCTGATGGATGAAGTCCTGATCGCCTCGGTGATCGCGTCCACGCTGCGCGTCAGCGCGCCGCTGCTGCTGTGCGCCATGGCCGGCGTGCTGTCCGAGCGCGCCGGTGTCGTCGACCTGGGCCTGGAAGGCAAGATGCTGTTCGCCGCCTTCGCCGCTGCGGCGACGGCCTCGGTCACGCATTCCACCGCCTACGGCCTGATGGCCGCCATCGCCGTCGCCTGCGTCGCCTCGCTGCTGCACGGCTTCGCCTGCGTCAGCAACCGCGGCGACCAGGTCGTCTCCGGCGTCGCGCTGAACATGATCGCGGCCGGCCTCACGGTCGTGCTGGGCATCGCCTGGTTCCAGCAGGGCGGCCAGACGCCACCTATCGATCCCGACGTGCGCCTGACGGCCCTCGCCAAGGGCTTTGCCGAACCCCAGCCGGGCAATTGGTTCGCCTCGGTCTTCGGCCACGGCTTTCTGAGCCACAACGTGCTGGTCTATGTCGCCTTCCTGATGGTGGCGGCGGTCTGGTTCTTCCTCGAGCGCACCCGCCCGGGCCTGCGCCTGCGCGCCGTTGGCGAGAACCCGGCCATGGTCGAAGCCGCCGGCATGTCGGTGCAAGGCCTGCGCTACCAGGCGCTGCTGATGAACGGTGTTCTCTGCGGCCTGGCGGGCTCCTATCTGACGCTGGCCCAGAACGCCTCCTTCTCGCCCAATATGACGGCCGGCCGCGGCTTCATCGCGCTGGCCGCGATGATCTTCGGCAAGTGGAAGCCGCTGCCGACGATGGCCGCCTGCCTGCTGTTCGGCTTCCTGGACGCGGTCGCGATCCGCATGCAGGGCGTGCAATTGCCTGCTGGATTGGGCGGGGGCGAAGTACCCGTGCAGCTGATCCAGGCTTTGCCTTACATCTTGACTGTGGTCCTTCTGGCTGGCTTCATTGGTTCTGCGATCGCTCCGAAGGCGCTGGGCAAGCCCTACGTGAAGGAACGCTGAGATGGAATTGAGCCAAGACCTGCTGAACCGCCTGCTCGCCGAGTCGCTGCGTGCCCGCGAGTTCTCGCATTCGCCTTACTCCAAGTACAAGGTCGGCGCCGCCATCCTGGACGAGCAGGGCCGCATCCATATCGGCGCCAACATGGAGAACGCCTCCTACCCGCAGGGCTGGTGCGCCGAGCCCTCGGCGCTGACGGCMATGATCATGGCCGGCGGCAAGCAGGCCAGGGCGGTCCTCGTGACCGGCCCGGGCCCGGGCACCATCACCCCCTGCGGCGGCTGCCGCCAGAAGCTGCGGGAATTCTCCGTGCCCGAAGAGCTCATCGTCATTGCCGGCGACCCGGGCGGCATCCGCCAACGCTGGACCCTGGCCGAACTGCTGCCCCACAGCTTCGGGCCCTCCCATCTGAATTTCTGAGGTTTCCCATGATCGACAACAAAACCCTCGACGTCGCCATCTCCGCGAGCGTCGAGAAGCTGCAATCCCTGTACGGCAGCGCGCCTGAAGTCGCCGTGGTGCTCGGCTCCGGCTGGGCCGGCGCGGTCAGTCATGTGCAGGAAGCCCAGCACCTGCCCTATACCGAGCTGCCGGCCTTCCCGCAGCCCAAGGTCGAGGGCCATGTCAACGAGATCGTCGTCGGCCACATCGGCGGCCAGCGCGTCATCTTCCTGCGTGGCCGCGCCCACACCTACGAGAGCGGCGACTGCACCGGCATGGCTGGCGCACTGCGCACGCTGAAGCGCTGGGGCGTCAAGCTGCTGCTGCAGACCAATGCCTCCGGCTCGCTGCGCGGCCACATGCCGCCCGGCAGCCTGATGCTGATCGCCGACCACATCAACGCGCCGCAACGCAGCCCGCTGGTGGGCGAGCAGGGCAGCCACCGCTTCGTCGACATGGTCAACGCCTATGACGCCGACCTGCGCAAGCATGCGCTGGCCCTGGCCAAGCGCGAGAACCTGATGCTGGGCGAGGGCACCTATTGCTGGGCGCTGGGCCCGCAGTTCGAGACGGCCGCCGAGATCCGCATGTTCGCCGCCTGGGGCGCCGACGCCGTCGGCATGAGCACCGTGCCCGAGACCATCCTGGCCCGCCACGCCGGCCTCAAGGTGATGGGCATTGCGCTGATGACCAATATGGCCGCCGGCCTGTCGGCCGAGGCGCTGACGCACGACCTGACGCTGAAGCAGGCGCAGATGTCGGGTGAGCGCGCTTCCTCCTTCCTGGCCGCGCTGGTGGCCAGCTTGCAGGGCGTCGAGCTGTGACCACCGATCTGAAGGCCGCGGCCCGTACCGCGCTGGCCTGCCTGGATCTGACCAGCCTGAACGACGCCGACACGGCCGCCGACATCGACGCGCTGTGCCGCCGCGCGCAGTCCGCTTACGGCCCGGTGGCGGCTGTCTGCGTCTGGCCGCGCTTTGTCGCCCAGGCCCGCGCCGCGCTGCCGGCGGCTATCAAGGTCGCTGCAGTCGCCAACTTCCCTGAGGGCACGCTGGATCAGCAGCGCGCGCTGGCCGATGTCGCCGAGATCGCGCAGGCCGGCGGCGATGAGGTCGACGTCGTGTTGCCTTACAAGGCCTTGATCGCCGGCGACAGCACCGAGGTTGCCGAGTTCCTGTCCGAGGTCCGCTTCGCCTCGCGCCCGCTGACGCTCAAGGTCATCATCGAATCCGGCGAACTGGCGACGCCCGAGCGCATCGCGCAGGCCACGCGCCTGGCGCTGGCGGCCGGCGCCGACTTCGTCAAGACCAGCACCGGCAAGACCAAGGTCGGCGCGACGCCCGTCGCGGCCGCCGTCATGCTCAAGGAGATCGCCGCGAGCGGTCTCTCCGCCGCGGGCTTCAAGGCCTCGGGCGGCGTGCGCTCGGTGGCAGATGCCGCCGGCTACATCGCCCAGGCCGAAGCCGCGCTCGGCGCTGCCGCACTGAACCCCCAACGCCTGCGCTTCGGCGCCAGCGGCCTGCTCACCGATATCGAATCCGTTCTCTCTGGCGCCGACTCGGTCACAACGACCTCGGCCTACTGAATCATGCTTGCCCAAGAAATCATCCGCGCCAAGCGCGACGGCCAGGCGCTCAATGAAGCGCAGATCAACCACTTCGTCCGTGGCCTCGTCGACAACTCCTGGAGTGAAGGCCAGGTGGCCGCTCTCGGCATGGCCGTGTTCCTCAAGGGCATGGGCCGCGACGAAGCGGTGCTGCTGACCCGCGCGATGATGAACTCCGGCCGCGTCATGCGCTGGCCCGACATGCCCGGCCCGGTGCTGGACAAGCACAGCAGCGGCGGCGTGGGCGACAAGGTCAGCCTGATGCTCGCGCCCATGGTGGCCGCCTGCGGTGGCTATGTGCCGATGATCGCCGGCCGCGGCCTGGGCCACACCGGCGGCACCGTCGACAAGCTCGAAGCCATCCCCGGCTACACGACGACGCCCGACCCGGCAAAGTTCGACCAGATCGTGCGCACGCTGGGCTGCGCCATCATTGGCCAGACGGCCGACCTGGCGCCTGCCGACAAGCGTTTCTACGCGACGCGCGACGTGACGGCCACCGTCGAGAGCGTGCCGCTGATCACCGCCAGCATCCTGTCCAAGAAGCTCGCTGCCGGCCTCGAGGGCCTGGCCATGGACATCAAGTGCGGCAATGGCGCGTTTGCGTCCACGCCTGAGTTCGCCAAGGAACTCGCCGAGAGCATCGTCGCGGTCGCCGGCGGCGCGGGCCTGAAGACCCGCGCGCTGATCACCGACATGAACCAGATCCTGGGTACCGATGTCGGCAACTCGCTGGAAGTCATCGAGACCATCCGCTACCTGAAGGGCGAGCACCGCGAGCCGCGCTTGCACGAGGTCACGCTGGCCCTATGCGCCGAGATGCTGGTGCTGGGTGGCCTGGCCGCCAGCACTGCCGCTGCGCGCGTGAAGCTGCAGGCCGCGCTGGACTCCGGCGCTGCGGCCGAGAAGTTTGCCAAGATGGTCGTGGCGCTGGGCGGCCCGGCCGACCTGATGGAGCGGCCCGAGGCCTATCTGATCGCGGCTCCGGTGGTGAAGCCCGTCCTCGCGCCGCATGCGGGTGTCATCACCACCATGTCGACCCGCGATCTCGGTGTGGCCATCGTCGAGCTGGGCGGCGGCCGCCGCAAGGCAGGGGATGCCATCGACATGCGTGTCGGCTTCTCGGCAGTGAAGCCGCTGGGCACGCGCGTCGCCGCCGGCGAGCCGCTGGCGCTGATCCACGCGGCTGATGACGCCGCCGCAGACCGCGCCATCGCGTCCTATCTCGCCGCCTGTTCGCTGGGCGACGCCGACATCGCCGCCACGCCGATGGTCATGGCCGAGGTGGGCTGATGGAAGAGAAAGAGGACCCGCCGCGCCGGGCCATCAAGAGCTTCGTCACGCGCGCTGGCCGCATGGGCACGGGCCAGATCAAGGCCTTGGCCGAGCTGGGCCCGAAATTCGTTTTGCCCTACAAGCCCGAGCGCCTGGATGCTGAAGCCGTCTTCGGCCGCAAGGCACCCCTGGTGCTGGAGATCGGTTTTGGCATGGGCGGCGCCACTGCCGAGATCGCCGGGACACTGCCCGACCATGACTTCATCGGCTGCGAGGTGCACGAACCCGGTGTCGGTGCGCTGCTCAAGCTCATCGACGAGAAGCAACTGAACAATATCCGCATCGTCCAGCACGATGCGGTCGAAGTGCTGCGCGACATGATCGGCCCCGATCTGCTGGCCGGCGTGCACATCTTCTTCCCCGACCCCTGGCACAAGAAGCGCCACAACAAGCGTCGCCTGATCCAGCCCGAGTTCGTTGCCAAGCTGGTGCAGCACATCGCGCCCGGCGGCTATCTGCATTGCGCGACCGACTGGCAGCCCTATGCCGAGCAGATGCTTGAAGTGCTGACGGCCGATCCCCATCTCCTGAATACCGCGGCCGCTGCAACGGGTTACGCTGACAAGCCCGCCTACCGCCCCCTGACCAAGTTCGAGAACCGCGGCATCAAGCTCGGGCATGGCGTGTGGGATCTGGTGTTCACCAAGGAGCGCCGGGCCGCCCCAAGCTCCTTGGACCCCCTCGGGGGGCGGGCCAGGTGAAGCCCGGCCCTCGGGGCCAACAGGATTGAAACGTTGATGACGACAAGCCCACTGCACGGCAAACACATCCTGCTGGCCATGACCGGCGGTATCGCCGGCTACAAGATCGCCGAGCTGACGCGCCTGTTCGTGAAGGGCGGCGCGACGGTGCAGGTCATGATGACCGAGGCAGCCGAGCAGTTCATCACCGCGGTGACCATGCAGGCCCTGTCCGGCCGTGCCGTCTATACCAGCCAGTGGGATGCGCGGCCCGACAACAACATGGCCCACATCAACCTCAGCCGCGAGGCCGATGTGATGCTGGTGGCGCCTGCCAGCGCCGACGCCATCGCAGCCCTGGCGCAGGGCAGGGCGGACGACCTCGTCAGCCTGACTGCGCTGGCGCGCCGCATCCATGAATGCCCGCTGCTGGTCGTGCCGGCGATGAACCGCGAGATGTGGGCACACCCCGCCACGCAGCGCAATGTCGCGCAGCTCAAGGCCGACGGCGCCACCGTCATCGGCCCGGCCAATGGCGACCAGGCCTGCGGCGAGATCGGCGATGGCCGCATGCTGGAGGCGCAGGAGATCTTCGACGACGTCGAGGCCTTCCTGGCACCCAAACCCTTGCGCGGCAAGAAGCTGCTGATCACCGCCGGCCCGACCTTCGAGCCCATCGACCCGGTGCGCGGCATCACCAACCACAGCAGCGGCAAGATGGGTTTCGCCATTGCCCGCGCCGCCGCGGAGGCGGGTGCCGAGGTCACGCTGGTGGCCGGCCCGGTGCACCTGCCCACGCCGCGCGGCGTGCAGCGCATCGATGTGCAAACCGCCCAGCAGATGTACGACGCGGTGTTGCCGCAGGCCGCGCACCAGCATGCCTTCATCGCGAGTGCGGCCGTCGCCGACTGGCGCCCCGCGCAGTCGCACGAGCACAAGATGAAGAAGGCCGAAGGCGGCGCGACGGCACCAACCATCGCCATGACGGAGAACCCCGACATCCTCGCGGCCGTCGCCAGGCTGCCCAAGCCGCCCTACTGCGTTGGCTTTGCGGCGGAGAGCGAGAAGCTCGCCGAGCATGCCGACGCCAAGCGCCGCCGCAAAGGCATTCCGCTGATCGTCGCCAACCTCGGCCCGGCCACCTTCGGCCGCGACGACAACGCGCTGCTGCTCATCGACGAGCAGGGCCAGCGCGAGCTGCCGCGCGCAGACAAGCTCAGCCTCGCGCGCGAGCTGATTCAAGAACTCTCCAAGCGACTCTGATGACCCCGATTGACCTGCAAGTGCTCGACGCCCGCATGGCCGAGCAGATCCCCGCCTACGCCACGCCCGGCAGCGCCGGCCTGGACCTGCGGGCCTGCCTCGACGAGGCGATCCAGCTGGCGCCCGGCCAGACGACGTTGATCCCGACCGGTTTGGCCATCCACATCGGCGACCCGGGCCTGGCGGCCATCATCCTGCCGCGCTCTGGCCTGGGCCACAAGCACGGCATCGTGCTGGGCAACCTGGTCGGCCTGATCGACAGCGACTACCAGGGCCAGCTGATGGTGAGCTGCTGGAACCGCGGCCAGACCGAGTTCACCATCCAGCCCTTCGAGCGCATCGCGCAACTCGTCATCGTGCCGGTCGTGCAGGCGCAGTTCCGCCGCGTCGACAGCTTCGACACGTCCGAGCGCGGCGCGGGCGGTTTCGGCTCGACCGGCAAGGCATAAAAAAGGCGCCGTGAGGCGCCCTTGAATTAGTGAATCGGCTCGTCCGGCGGTGCGCCCGTCTGCACCATGAAGATGGGCTCGCCGACCGAACCGGCCTGCGCCTCCTGCTCGGTCGCCGCACGCACGTCCAGCAGGGTCAGGTGCATGCGCAGGCCAATGCCCGCCAGCGGGTGGTTGCCGTCCAGCACCACATGCTCGGGATAGACCTCGGTGACGGTGTAGACGACGTCCTCGGGCATGCCTTCGGTGGCCGCGCCTTCGGGCAGGCCTTCGATCTGCAGGCCGGGTTCGACGCCGTCCGGGAACAGGCCGCGCGCCTCGAAGCAGACGAGGTTGGAGTCGTAGTCGCCGAAGGCCTCCTCGGGCTGGAGTGCGAGGTCGGCCTCGAAGCCGACTTCCTGGCCCTCCAGCGCAGCCTCGACCTTGGCGAACAGGTCTTCGCCGCCATACAGGAATTCCATGGGCTCGGCCAACTCATCGATGAGCTGGCCCTGGGCATCTTCAAGTCTCCAACGCAGGGAGACGACACAGGGGCGGGTCACTTGCATGGCGGCAATTTTCCCACACCGCCCTCGGCACAATGTCCGCATGCAGATCGCACTCCCCACTCCCATGCTCGCCGGTCTCAGCCCGGCGCAGTTCATGCGCAAGCATTGGCAGAAAAAGCCCTTGCTCGTGCGCCAGGCCTTCGACGCCGCCACGCCGCCCGCCTCGCTGAAGGAATTGGCCGCGCTCGCCGCGCGCGACGACGTCGAATCCCGCCTCGTCACGGCCTTTGACGGCGACTGGAAACTCAAGCAAGGCCCCATTGCGCGCTTGCCGGCCATGAGCAAGCCCGGCTGGACGCTGCTGGTGCAGGGCCTGGACCAGCACCTGGCCGAGGCGCGCGCGCTGCTGGACCTGTTCCGCTTCGTGCCCGATGCGCGCGTGGACGACCTGATGCTGTCGGTCGCCAGCGACGGCGGCGGTGTCGGCCCGCATTTCGATTCCTACGACGTCTTCCTGATCCAGCTGGCCGGGCAGCGCCGTTGGCGCATCAGCGCCCAGCGCGATGCGGTGCTGCGCGAAGACGTGCCGCTGAAGATCATTGCCAACTTCAAGGCCGAAGAGGAATTCCTGCTGGAACCCGGCGACATGCTCTATCTGCCACCCGGCTGGGCGCATGACGGCGTCGCGGTCGGCCCCGGCTGCATCACCGGCTCGGTGGGCTTTCGCGCCTCCAGCGTCGAAGGCCTGGCAGCCGAGCTGCTGCCGCGCCTGCTGGACGACGTCGACAGCGCGGGCAGGCTCTACGCCGACCCGCGCCAGGACGCGACCGCGGAGCCGGCCCGCGTGCCCGCCGCCCTGCTGGACTTCGCGCGCCGCGCTGTCGAGGCCGCCGTGCAGCGGCCCCAGGCACTGGAGCGGGCCCTGGGTGAGGCGCTGACCGAGCCCAAGGCCACGGTCTGGTTCGAGCCCGGCGAGCCGCTGCCGCAGGGGCAGGGCGCCATGCTCGACCGCCGCAGCCGCATGCTTTACGACGCTGCCCATGTCTTCCTGAACGGCGAGAGTTTTCGCGCCGGTGGCCGCGACGCGGCGTTGATGCGCTCCCTGGCCGACAACCGGGCGCTGAGCGCCGCCGAAGTCGGGCGCCTGTCGGCCGGTGCGCGCGAACTGCTGGATCAATGGACTGAGGACGGTTGGGTGCAGCCGCAGATGCCATGAACGCACAAAACTTTGCCAGCCGCGCGGACTTCCAGCGCCTGCTCGTCGAAGCCCTGGCCTGGGTCAGCGAACAAGGCTGCCGTGAGCTGCATGCCTGGGATGCAGGCTTTGTCGACTGGCCGCTGTCCGATGCCACCGCGCTGGCTGCGCTGACCAGTTGGGCCCGGACGGGCCGCCAACTGCATCTGCTGGCCCTGCAGTACGACGACGTGGTGCGCCGCCACCCCCGCTTCGTGCGCTGGCGCCGCGACTACGCGCATTGCGTGACCGCCCGCGCCATCGACCCCGAGATCAGGCTGGAAGTGGCGCCGGAGAGCATGCTGCTGGCTGTCGGGGCCGACTCAACCTTGAGCTTGCGGCTTTTCGACCGTCATCTATGGCGTGGCGAAGTCAGCCTGGACCCCGCCGAGCGCCTGCGCGGCCTGGAATGGTTTGATGCCCTGGCACAACGCTCCAGCGACGCATTTGCGCCCACGACTTTGGGACTGTGAGTGCATATGACATGCAAACCCCTATAATCACGGGCTAGGCGGGGGAAGCGCTCGAGGTTTTCCGCGTCTTGTTCTGTCGGGGTCGGCCGTTGGTGTGCAAAAAGCACTGGCGCACGACCCCAAAATTATGGTGTGCACCGTCGTTTAAACGTTTGAGGACAAGTATGAATAAGTCGATCCTGTTGGCTTCCCTGTTGGCTGTTGCTGCTCTGACCGCTTGCAGCAAGAAGGAAGAACCCAAGGTTGAAGCCCCCGTGGCTGCCCCGGTTGCTGCTGCCGCTTCGGAAGCCGCTTCGGCTGTTGCCGATGCCGCTTCGGCCGCTGCCAGCGCTGTTGCCGACGCTGCTGCGTCCGCCGCTTCGAAGTAATCGCTTCGTCCCCACGGAAAAAGCCGTCGCTGCGCAAGCAGCGACGGCTTTTTTCTTTCAATCCGGCTTTTTTCGGCCGCGATTACAAAACTTTGCGCCGGTCGATTCCGGGCTGACCTCAGTTCAGGGCCAGCCAGTCCAAACCCAAGGTCGGGTGGGCGACGCGAATATCTGATTCGGCCTCGCCGAGCGCGGCGGCCATTGCGGCGCGTGCCAGTTCGGGTGTGTTGTTGTGCTCGCTGAGATGGGCGGCGGCGACCGTCTGCAGGCCTGCATGCAGGCAGCGGCTCAGCAGGTCGGCGGCGGCGGCGTTCGACAGGTGGCCATGGCTGCCGAGGATGCGCTTCTTGAGCGCCGGGTGATACGGGCCGCTGCGCAGCATGCCCTCGTCGTGGTTGAACTCGAGCAGCAGGGCGCGGCATCCCGCCAGCGCCTGCGCCACGCCGGCCGGTGCGCTGCCCAGGTCGGTCACGATACCCAGGCGCAGTGCGCCGTCGTCCAGCACCAGTTGCAGCGGCTCATTGGCGTCGTGAGGCACCGAGAAGGGGCTCAAGGCCATATCCCCCATCGCCATGACCTCGCCATCCCTGGCGATGCGCAGCAGGGTCGGGTCGAAGTCGGCGTTGCCGACGGCCCGCCAGGTGCCGCGGCTCATGATCAGCGGCAGCCGAAAGCGCGTCGCGAAGGCGAGTGCGCAGCCGATGTGGTCGCCATGCTCGTGGGTGATGAAGACGGCGTCGACGTCTTCAGGGGCGCAGCCCGCGCGAGCCAGCCGCCTGACCAGCTCGCGGACGCTGAAGCCGGCATCGACGAGCAGTCGCGTGCTCGTGATGCCCTGGCTGGCCTCGACCAGTGTCGAGTTGCCGCCGCTGCCGCTGCCGAGGCTGCAAAAGCGCATCACGGCAGCGACTTCCGTGCAGCAGCGAGGCTTACTTCAGGTCATCCATCAGCAGGCTGAGGATGCGCTTGGCGTTGTCGTCCGCGATGGCCTGGCCACGGTCGTCCAGGATGCGCACCGTGCTCTTGACGCCCTCGGCCTTGACGGCGACGCGGTAGCGCACCGGCGTGGCGGCCTTGGCGCCGAAGAGACGCTGGAAGAAGTTGGGCTCGTCCTTGCCGGCCTGCTCGGGGTCGGCGTAGCGCAGGTAGAAGAGGCCGGCGGCGCGGTCGCGGTCTTCGATGGTGAAGCCATGGCGGTCCAGCGACAGGCCGACGCGGCGCCAGGCGCGCTCGAAGCCGTCGTTGACGCTGAGGCTGTCGGGCACCTCGGACAAGGGGCGACGGGCGGCTTGGGCTTCGCCGCCGACCCTGAGCGTGCTGGGCGTCGTGGCCGCGGCGGGCGAGCCCGCTTCGGCGACGATGGTCTTGGCAGCGTCTTCCTTGCCGCCGAGCTTGAGCATCAGGCGCGACAGCATCTCGGCTTCGAGATAGGGGTCGGCCGGACGGTTCTGCCAGGCGGTGGATTCACGGCCCTGCGAGGTGTAGACCTCCTGCATGCCGCGGTGGCTGATGAAGATGTCGGTGCCGGTGGAACTGCGCTCCACACGGGTGCGGTACATGTCGCGCTCACCGGTGGAATACAGGCCGTCGAAGACCTTGCCGATGGTGGAGCGGATGAAGTCCTGCGGCAACTTGGCGCGGTTCTCGCCCCAGTTGGTCTCCATGGTGCCGACCTCGGGCTGCTCCTTGACGACCTCAAGGCCGCGTTCCTGCCAGAAATTGCGGATCTGCGGCCACAGCTGCTCCGGCGTGGCCGAGGTGTGCAGCCAGCGCTCGGCGCCGCTGCGTTCCAGGCGCACATCACCGGTGGCATTGGCGGCCACGCTGCCGGCCACCAGGGACTGGGCGTTGACCGAGTTCGCCGGCTTGACGGCGGACAGGGCCGAGGCGGTGATGGAGCCGCCCTGCACCTGGGCGCGGTTGTCCTTGGCGAGCTGGGTCAGATCGGGCGGGACGTCCAGGCCCTGGGTCTGGCGGGAGGCGGCCTTGTAGTCGACCTTGTCGGTCGAGAACATGCTGTCGATGGTGCTGCAACCGGCAAGCGACAGAACAAAGGCCGTGCAGGCCAGACGGGTCGCCGTGGGGCGGAGCGAGGAAACAGACATCACGCTGGAAATCTCCGGGGAACTAGAACGCCGGACAAGGCCGGCGCAGCCGCGCATTAGACCAGAGCCTTCAGAGCAATCCGGCTTCGACCATGGCCTGGCCAACGCTGGCCTGGCCGGCGCTGGTGAGCGGGGTGATGGGCAGGCGCAGCGCCCCGCCGCAACGGCCCAGGCGGGACAGGGCCCACTTGGCCGGGCCGGGGCTGGGTTCGCAGAACAGCTGCTTGTGCAGGCCAAGCAGCTGCAGGTGCACCTTGCGGGCCTCGATGGCATTGCCTTCGATGGCCAGGCGGCACAGCTCGGCCATCTGGCGCGGCGCGACATTGGCCGTGACGCTGACGTTGCCGTGGCCGCCGAGCAGCATCAGGGCCACGGCCGTGCCGTCGTCACCCGAGTAGATGTGAAAGCCCGCAGGCGCATGCTTGATCAGGAAGGCCGCGCGCTCGATGTTGCCGGTGGCTTCCTTGACGCCGAAGACGCCGGGCAGGCTGGCGCAGCGCAGCGTGGTCTCGGGTGCCATATCGGCGACGGTGCGGCCGGGCACGTTGTAGAGCATCATGGGGATGTCCACGGCCTCGGCAATCGCCTTGAAGTGCTGGTAGATGCCCTCCTGCGAGGGCTTGTTGTAGTAGGGCACGACGGACAGCGTGCAGTCCGCGCCGACTTCCTTGGCGTAGCGGCTCAGCTCGATGGCCTCGGCCGTGGAGTTGGCGCCGGTGCCGGCCAGGATGGGGATGCGGCCCTTGGCATGCTCGACCGCGACACGGATGATTTCGCGGTTTTCTTCCATGCTGACCGTGGGCGACTCGCCGGTCGTGCCGACGACGCCGACGCAGGCGGTGCCTTCCTCGACATGCCAGTCGATCAGGCGGCGCAGGGCGGGGTAGTCGATGCTGCCGTCCTCGTTCATCGGGGTGACGAGGGCGACGATGCTGCCGAGGATGGGCTTCATGGTGGGAATTTCTTGAGGAATCTGGCGATTTTAGGCTGCCCGAGTCACAACTCTGGCGGCCGAATCGCCGCAACGCGCTGGACGAAGCGTGGGTTGACGCCATCTTCGAACAGGTCTTCGTAAGCCACGATGCGCCAGTCCGCGCAAACGCGCAGCAACTCGCCGCGCTGCAGCAGGAAATCGGGCCGGGACGGCCGGCCGATGGTCTGCTGGCCATCGGCAAAGGTCTCCCAGATCAGCCAGCCGCCCGGCCTGACGGCGGCGCGGATGTCGGCGAACAGCGGCCGCCAGAGGTAGTTGCAGACGACGACCAGGTCGAATTCGCGATCCGACAGCGGCCAGGGGCCATCCTCGATGTCGGCGGTCACGATCTCGGCCAGGTCCTGCAGCGGCGCCGTGGCGGCCGCGTCGCGATCGACGCCCGTGACCTGCCAACCCGTGCCCACCAGCCAGTGCAGATTGCGCCCCGACCCACAGGCCACGTCCAGGGCGGCGCCGGGCGGCGTGGGCGCCAGGCGCCGCAGCCAGGCCGAGGGTTCGCTGCTCATCCGAAGCAGGCCCAGATCTGCTCGCTGAGCTGGACCATGACGGCCGGGTGGCGGTAGGCCAGCACGGTGGCCGCCAGCACGGCGACGGCCAGCGTCGGCCAGAGCCAGCGGCCGGGCTTCATGCCGGCTGCGCCTGTACCGAGCGCGGGATGGGTGTCTCCCGCACCGGCAGGTTTGCCAGCATCGCCATGATGCCCAGCGCCACGGCCAGCCACCAGACGACGTCGTAGCTGCCGGTCGCGTCGTAGAGGCGACCGCCCAGCCAGACGCCCAGGAAGCTGCCGATCTGGTGGCTGAAGAAGACGAAGCCACCGAGCATGGACAGGTGCTGGGCGCCGAAGATCTGCGCGACGACGGCATTCGTCGGCGGTACCGTGGACAGCCACAGGAAGCCGATGACGGCGGCAAAGATGTAGACGCTCATCGGCGTCAGCGGCACCGAGATGAAGGTCACGATGGCCACGGCGCGCAGGCCGTAGATGGCCGACAGCAGATAGCGCTTCGGATAACGCTGGCCCAGCGAGCCGGCCGCATAGGTGCCGAAGATATTGAACAGGCCGATCAGCATCAGCGCGCCGGTGGACACCTCGATGCCCAGCCCGTGGTCCTTCAGATAGCTTGGCAGGTGCACGCCGATGAAGACGACCTGGAAGCCGCAGACGAAATAGCCCAGCATCAGCAGCTGGAAGCTGCGGTAGCCGAAGGCTTCGCGCAGCGCCTGGCCGATGCTCTGGTGCGTGCCGCTGAAGGCCGCCATGCTGCGCTCGCGCACACCCAGAGCCAGCGGCACGATCAGCAGGGCGGCGCCCGCCAGCAGGACCAGCGCCGTCTGCCAGCCGAGGTGGCTGATCAGCCAGGTCTCGATGGGGATCATGACGAACTGGCCAAAGGAGCCCGCCGCCGCCGCGACGCCAAAGGCCCAGGAGCGCTTCTCCGGCGACACCGTGCGGCCCAGCACGCCGTAGATGACGGCATAGGTCGAGCCCGACTGGGCGATGCCGATCAGCACGCCGGCGCTCAGCGTGAACGTCAGCGGGTGGCTGGTCACCGCCATCAGCAGCAGGCCCAGCGCATAGGTCAGGCCGCCCATCACCAGCACCTTCCAGGCGCCGAAGCGATCGGCCAGCATGCCGGCGATCGGGCCGGCGGCGCCCCAGGCCAGGTTCTGCACCGCCAGCGCGAAGGAGAAGGTCTCCCGCGTCCAGCCCCGCTCCGTGATGATGGGCTGCAGCCAGAAGCCGAAGCCGTGGCGGATGCCCATGGACAGCGTGACGATCATGGCGCCGCAGAGCAGCACCTGCTGGACGGACAGTCCGGTGGAGGCGGGACGGGGGGTAGTCATGCAGCGACTGTAATCAGCGCTGTTTGGCCTTGCTCGGCGCCTTGCTTTGGGTCTTGGCTGGGGCCTTGGCGGCCTTGCCGGTCTTCTTCTTGGCGGAGGCTTTCGGCGGATCCGCCGTCGACGTGCTGGCCTGGGAACTGGACGCGGCCACGTCCGCCAGCCGGGTCAGCAGCCGGCCCTGCTTGACGCGCAGCATGGGCATGTCGACTTGGGCCAGGTCGGCCAGCGGGTCGCTGCCCAGCACGAGGAAGCTGGCCTCGCAGCCCGGCTCGAAGCAGCCCAGCTTGCGGCCGGGGAAGAGGGCGCGCGGCGTGTCCTGCGTGGCCAGGCGCAGCAGCGTCGCGCGGTCCAGGCCGAGGTCGTCCAGCGCGTGCAGTTCGGCGCGGGCCGTGGCGATGAAGACGTCGGAGCCGATCAACAGCGGCACGCCGGCCGCCTGCAGGCGGGCCAGGTTGGCGCGCTGGATCTCGCGCATCGCCGCCAGCGCTGCGGCGTCGAGCTTGAAGAGAGCGGTGGCCGCCGTCGTCGTGATGACGGCCGTGCGCTGGCGTGCGGCCTGGGCCGCGGCCGCCTCGCTGATCGTGAAGCGCTCGGGGGCCTCGTCGAGCGTGTTGGCATAGCCGGGCAGATGGGCGATGGCATCGACGCCGGCGGCCAGGGCCGCGTCGAAGTCAGCCGCCGTCTCGACATGGGCGACGACGCGCCGGCCGTCGGCGTGGGCCAGGCGCGTCAGCTCGGACGCCGTGTCGGGCCTCAGGCCGAGGCGGCCGAACATGGCGGGTTGCTGCCGCAACTCGGGGCGCTCGCTGTGGGCCAGCACGATGCGCAGCCAGCCGCCGCCGCGTGCCTTGATGACCGGCCATTGGGCGATGGCCTGCTCGGGGCTGTCGACCAGGACGATCTGGTTCTGCGCCGCAGCAGCCTCGGCGCTGGGTTCCGGCAGCACGGCGGCCAGGGGGTAGCCGTCGGGGGACGTGATGCAGGCGGTCACGAAGCTGACGTCGGGCGCGGCCGGCGTGGCCGCCAGCGGCCTCACCTCGGCGACGCCGGCGGGGTCGCCACACAGCATGGCCGCGTAGAAAACGCCTTCGTCGATGTATTTGTCCGCGAACTGGCCCCAACCCCAGGCCGTCTGCAGGTTGTGGTTGTGCGCCTCCGCCAGCGGGGCTATGAGCACCTGGCCGCGCATGTCCATCTTGCGGTTGACCTTGGCCGGCTTCCTGGCGACGAACACGCCGTTCTCGACGTAGAGGTTGCCGCGCTGGATCTGCCGGCCGTCGAACCAGCGGGCGTTCTTCAGTTCCCAGGACAGCGGGGCGCTGGCCTGGTAGGGCTGTTGCGGGGGCTGCGGCGTCTGGGCCTGTGAAAAACTACAGGTCAGCAACAAGCAAGTGATCAGGAATCTCAAGCGGCAGGACTCGTTTTCGAGGGCCGCGAATCCTACTTCTTAGAATCCCGCCCCTATGTCGAGCCGTTCCCCCGCCACTCCCGCCGCCAAATCTGCCGAATATGGCGAAGCCTCCATCCGTGTTCTGAAAGGCCTGGAGCCCGTCAAACAGCGGCCGGGCATGTACACCCGCACCGAGAACCCGCTGCACTGCATCCAGGAGGTCATCGACAACGCCGCCGACGAGGCGCTGGGCGGTTTTGGCAAGCGCATCGACGTGACCCAGCATGCCGATGGCTCGGTGTCCATCGCCGACGATGGACGCGGCATTCCCTTTGGCCTGCACCCCGAAGAAGGCGTGCCGGTCGTCGAGATCGTCTTCACCCGCCTGCATGCCGGCGGCAAGTTCGACAAGGGCTCGGGGGGCGCCTACAGCTTCTCCGGCGGCCTGCACGGCGTCGGCGTGTCCGTGACCAATGCGCTGGCCAAGCGGCTGGAAGTGGCGGTCTGGCGCGACAAGCAGGTCGCCGGCATCGCCTTCGAGCATGGCGACGTCGTCCAGCAGGTCGTCAGCCGCCCTGCCGCCAGCGGCGACCGCAAGCAGGGCACGACGGTGCGAGTCTGGCCCGACGCCAAGTATTTCGAGAGTGCCGAGCTGCCCAAGCATGAGCTGGTGCACCTGCTGCGCTCCAAGGCCGTGCTGATGCCGGGCGTGACGGTCACGCTGAAGATCGAGAAGACCGGCGAGACGACGACCTGGCTCTACAAGGCCGGCCTGCGCGACTACCTGGCGCAGTCGATGAACAGCGACCCGCTGATCCCGCTGTTCGAGGGCGAGGGTTTTGCCACCGCCGGCGAGAGCGAGAACTTTGCCGAAGGCGAGGGCGCCGCCTGGTGCGTGGCCTTCACCGAGGATGGCGCGCCGCTGCGCGAGAGCTATGTGAACCTGATCCCGACGGTGGCCGGCGGCACGCACGAGTCCGGCCTGAAGGACGGGCTGTTCGGCGCCGTCAAGGGCTTCATCGAAATGCATTCGCTGCTGCCCAAGGGCGTCAAGCTGATGCCGGACGACGTGTTCTCGCGCGCCAGCTTCGTGCTGAGCGCCAAGGTGCTGGACCCGCAATTCCAAGGGCAGACCAAGGAGAGGCTGAACTCCCGCGACGCGCTGCGCCTGGTGTCGGCCTATGTGAAGCCGGCCCTGGAGCTGTGGCTCAACCACCATGTCGACCACGGCAAGAAGCTGGCCGAACTGGTCATCAAGCAGGCACAAACTCGGCAACGCGCCAGCCAGAAAGTCGAAAAGCGAAAAGGCTCCGGCGTGGCCGTGCTGCCCGGCAAGCTGACCGACTGCGAAAGCCGCGACCTGCTGCACAACGAGGTCTTCCTCGTCGAGGGCGATTCCGCCGGCGGCAGCGCCAAGATGGGTCGCGACAAGGAGACCCAGGCCATCCTGCCGCTGCGCGGCAAGGTGCTGAACTCTTGGGAGGTCGAGCGCGACCTGCTGTTCAAGAACAACGAGATCCACGACATCTCGGTGGCCCTGGGCGTGGACCCGCACGGCCCCAACGACACGCCGGACCTTTCCGGCCTGCGCTACGGCAAGGTCTGCATCCTGTCGGACGCCGACGTCGACGGCTCGCACATCCAGGTGCTGCTGCTCACACTCTTCTTCCGCCACTTCCCCAAGCTGGTGGAGACCGGCCATGTCTTCGTTGCCCGCCCGCCGCTGTACCGCGTGGACGCACCGGCGCGCGGCAAGAAGCCCGCTGCCAAGCTCTATGCGCTGGACGAGGGCGAACTGACCGCCACGCTGGACAAACTGCGCAAGGAAGGCGCCCGCGAAGGCAGTTGGAGCATCAGCCGCTTCAAGGGCCTGGGCGAGATGAACGCCGAGCAGCTGTGGGACACGACGCTGAACCCCGACACGCGCCGCCTGTCGCGTGTCGAGTACGGCCAGATCGATTTCGCCGCGACCGTGGAGTCCTTCAACAAGCTGATGGGCAAGGGCGAAGCCGCCTCGCGCCGCGAGCTGATGGAGCTGCACGGCGACGCCGTGGAGATCGACGTCTGATGAAGACCGTCTACAACGCCAACCACGCGGCGCATGCGGCAACGCATGAGTTCTTCCGCGGCCGTCTGGTGCCGGCGTTCGAGATTCCGGCGCGGGCCGACTACATCCTGCAGGCCGTGCAGGCCGCCGGCCTGGCCGATGTGCTTGCGCCTGTCGACCACGGCCGTCAACCGCTGGAGCGTGTGCATGCCAAGCGCTATCTGGACTTCATCCAGGGCGCCCATGCCGAGTGGCTGGCGACGGGGGGCGAGGGTGACGCCTTCCCGGCCGTCTGGCCGGTGCGCTCGCTGCGCAGTGATGTCGAGCCGGCAAGTTTTGCGGCTCGCATGGGCTTGTATTCGATGGACAGCGGCACGCCGTTGACGTCGGGCAGCTGGGCCGCGGCCTATGCCGGCGCACAGGCGTCGTTGACCGGTCTGGACCTGGTGCTGGCCGGCCAGCGCTCGGCCTATGTGCTGACCCGCCCGCCCGGCCACCATGCCGGCGCCGACTTCTTCGGTGGGTACTGCTTCATTAACAACGCCGCCGTGGCCGCCCAGGCCGCGCGTGATGCCGGCCTGGCGCGCGTCGCCATCCTGGACGTCGACTACCACCACGGCAACGGCACCCAGGCCATCTTCTACGACCGTGCCGACGTCTTCTACGCCAGCATCCACGGCGACCCGCGCACCGAATACCCCTTCTTCCTCGGCCATGCCGACGAGACCGGGGCGGGGGAGGGCGTGGGCTTCAATGCCAACTTCCCGCTGCCTGTCGGTGTCGCCAACGACGACTGGTTCGCCGCACTGGACGCGGCGCTTGCACGGCTGACGGCCTACCAGCCCGATCTGCTCATCGTGTCGCTGGGCGTCGATACCTACGGCGGCGACCCGATCTCGCACTTCAAGCTGGACGAGCCCGAGTTCCGCCGCATGGGTCAGCGTCTGGCGGCCTTTGGCGCGCCGACGCTCTTCATCCAGGAAGGCGGCTATGCGACCGAGGCCATAGGCCGCAACGTGGTGACCGTGCTGCAAGGGTTTGAAGGCGCATGAGCTTGCGTCTGCGCCCGACCATGCTGTCCGACCTCGACTGGGTCGTGTCGCTGGAGCGCGACGGTGCCAACCTGCCCTTCATCACGCCGTGGGAGCGCACGCAGCACGAGGGGGCGATCCGCTTCCCCGATTCGCGCCACTTCATCCTCGAAGAAGGCGATGAATTGACACGCATCGGCTTCGTCATCCTGCAGGGCTGCCGCAACCCGAACGGTTCCGTCGAGCTGAAGCGCCTGGTGCTTCAGCCCAAGGGCCGCGGGCTGGGGCGGGCGGCCGTGCGACAGCTCAAGGCCATGGCTTTCACGCAGCTCAAGTCCCACCGCTTCTGGCTCGACGTGAAGGCGCTGAACACACGCGCCTTCGAGCTGTATCGCAGCGAAGGTTTTGTCGAGGAAGGCCGCCTGCGCGAAAGCGTGCGCGTGGCCATCGATGGCGCCGACGGCTATGACTCCTTGATCGTCATGTCGTTGCTGGACCGCGAATACCAGGCGCGCGTCGCGCTCGGGCTGGAGGCGGCATGACGCGCTGGCTGCCGTTGCTGCCTCTGCTGCTGCTGCTGCTGGCCCTGCCCGCGCGAGCCGACCTCTGGGGCTATGTCGACGCGAGCGGCATGGCCCATTTCGCCTCCACGCAGATCGACGCGCGCTACAAGCCCGTGCTGGGCAGCGTGGGCATGCAACGCGTGCCCGGCAAGGCCGACGCGGGGCTGGCCCTGCTCAACTGGCTGGACATCGCGCCCGAAGTGAAGGCCGTGCAGCCCTGGGTGCGCGAGGCCGCCGCCCAGCATGGCGTGGATGCCGAGCTGCTGAAAGCCATCATCGCCGTCGAGTCCGGCTACCAGCGTGGCGCCGTGTCGCCCCGTGGCGCGCTGGGCCTGATGCAGATCACGCCCGAAACGGCCTCCCGCTATGCGACGCCGGCCGATGCCGCG
The DNA here is from genome assembly GCF_056406535.1 of Roseateles sp. P1_C1_2. Classification (NCBI taxonomy): domain Bacteria; kingdom Pseudomonadati; phylum Pseudomonadota; class Betaproteobacteria; order Burkholderiales; family Sphaerotilaceae; genus Roseateles; species Roseateles sp. P1_C1_2. The sequence goes on along the minus strand of NZ_JBFUAB010000034.1, from coordinate 12,112 downwards.
CGTCTGATTGAACCCCGCATCAACATCCACACCGGCGCCCGCATGCTGGCCGACCTGTTGCGCCGCTTCGGCCACATCGACGCGGCGCTGGCGGCCTGGAATGCTGGCGAAGGTGCGGTGCGCCGCGCTGGCAACCGCGTGCCCGATATCGACGAAACCCAGGCCCATGTGCATCTCGTCCTCGAGTTGTACTGGGCTTTGCTGCAGCAGAGCCAGCCGGCCCGCGCTCAGCGTTTGACCTTGCATCCATGAGTTCCCAGACCCCCATCGATTTCAACCCGCCCACCGACGGTGGTGACGACAACGCGCTGACGCTGGCCGCCTATGCCCAGCAAGCCTATCTCGAGTACGCGCTCAGCGTTGTCAAGGGCCGCGCGCTGCCGTCGTATTCCGACGGCCAGAAGCCCGTGCAGCGCCGCATCCTCTACGCCATGCATCGCCTGGGCCTGGGCTGGAGCGGCAACTCCGGCGCCAAGCCCGTCAAGGGCGCCAAGGTCGTGGGCGACGTGCTGGGCAACTTCCACCCCCACGGCGACCAGTCGGTCTACGACGCCCTGGTGCGCATGGCGCAGGACTTCTCGCTGCGCTATCCGCTGATCGACGGCCACGGCAACTTCGGCAGCCGCGACGGCGACGGTGCTGCGGCGATGCGCTACACGGAAGCGCGCCTGGCCCCCATCGCGCGCCTGGTGCTGGACGAGATCGATGAAGGCACGGTGGACTTCCGCGCCAACTACGACGGCACGACGCAGGAGCCCATCGAGCTGCCGGCGCGCCTGCCCTTCGTGCTGCTGAACGGCGCCAGCGGCATCGCCGTGGGCCTGGCCACCGAGATCCCCAGCCACAACCTGCGTGAAGTCGCGGCGGCGGCGGTGGCCCTGCTGAAGGACGACAAGCTCAGCGACGACACCCTCTTCGACCTGATTCCCGGCCCCGACTTCCCGGGCGGCGGCCAGCTCATCAGTGCACCCGAGGACATCCGCGCCGCCTACACCTCGGGTCGCGGCAGTCTGAAAGTGCGAGCTCGCTGGAAGATCGAGGACCTGGCGCGCGGCCAGTGGCAGCTCGTCGTCACCGAGCTGCCGCATGGCACCAGCGCCCAGAAGGTGCTGGAAGAGATCGAGGAGCTGTCCAACCCCAAGGTCAAGGCTGGCAAGAAGACGCTGTCGGCCGAGCAGCTGCAGCTCAAGGCCGGCCTGCTGGCCGTGCTGGACGGCGTGCGCGACGAGTCCAGCAAGGACGCGGCCGTGCGCATCGTCTTCGAGCCCAAGAGCCGCACCGTCGAGCAGCAGGACCTCATCAACACGCTGCTGGCCCACACCAGCCTGGAAAGCAGCGCGTCGGTCAACCTGACCATGATCGGCGCCGATGGCCGGCCGACGCAGAAAAGCCTCCGCGAGATGCTGGCCGAATGGGTGGGCTTCCGCCAGACGACGGTGCGCCGCCGCACCGAGCACCGCCTGGCCCACGTCAACGACCGCATCCATGTGCTCGAAGGCCGGCAGCTGGTGCTGCTGAACATCGATGAGGTCATCCGCATCATTCGCGAGTCGGATGAGCCCAAGGCGGCGCTGATCGCCCACTTCAAGCTCAGTGACCGCCAGGCCGAGGACATCCTCGAAATCCGCCTGCGCCAGCTCGCCCGGCTGGAGGCGATCAAGATCGAGCAGGAGCTGGCCAAGCTGCGCGACGAGCGCGCCAAGCTGGAAGACATCCTCGGCTCGGCCGCCGCGCTGCGCCGCACCGTCATCAAGGAGATCGAGGCCGACGCCAAGCAGTACGGCGACGACCGCCGCACGCTGATCCAGGCCGAGAAGCGCGTCACCGCCGAGGTCAAGATCGTCGACGAACCCGTCACCGTCATCGTCAGCCAGAAGGGCTGGGTGAGGGCGCTCAAGGGCCATGAGGTGGATGTCGCCGCCCAGACCTTCAAGGCCGGCGATGCGCTGTGGGGCGCGTTCCGCTGCCGCAGCGTCGACCCCCTCATCGTCGTTGGCAGCAATGGCCGGGTCTACTCGGTGCCGGTGTCGACGCTGCCGGGTGGCCGCGGCGACGGCCAGCCCATCACGACGATGATCGAGCTGGAGACCGGCAGCCAGATCGCTCACTATGTCGCCGGGGCGCCCACGCAGCGCCTGGTGTTCGCCGGCTCGACAGGCTACGGCCTCATTGCCCAGCTCGGCGATCTCGTCGGCCGCCAGAAGGCCGGCAAGACCTTCCTGGCGCTGGACGATGGCGAAGCGCCGCTGTTGGCCGCCGTGCCCAACGACGCTGTTGCGTTGCAATTGGGTGTGCTGAGCGCCGAGGGCCGCCTGCTGAGCTTCCCTCTGGATGAACTCAAGCACCAGCCCAAGGGCGGCAAGGGCCTGATGCTGATGGACCTTGAGGCCAAGGACAGCGTCGCGTCCGTCGCCTGCTTCACGACCCAGCTGCGCGTGCTCGGCAGCGGCCGTGGCGGCAAGCCGCGCGAGGAGCTGTTGAGGAACCAGTCTCTCGCGGCCCACGCAGGCAAACGCGCCCGCAAGGGCAAGGCTGTGGATGGCCTGCAGAAGGTGGCGCGTCTGACGAGCGAATGAGGTGCATGCGCTCGACAATGGTGTCAGGGCGACGTGACTTGGTGCACATCTGACAGACCCTGGTGAATCGTTTACATCCTGCTACAAGATAGCTGCGCGGCCTCCCTAGCCCGTGGGGTGCCAATGTCTTGGCGAAACTTCGCTGCACTGCACAATGATTTCCGGCGGTTGTGCTTGACCGTCAAAGTCAGGAGCTACGCAATGAAGTTGAAAACCCTAGCCGCCGCCTCGGTGGTGGCGCTAACCGCGCTCAGCAGCCACGCTGCCGACACCAACTGGGGCACACATGACCTGCTCGAAGTTGGCGTTGGCAGTACCGCCGGCGGAGCAATCTTCGACACCTTCTCGTTCTGGCTGGGTTCACAGTCCAGCGTCGCGAGCAGTGTCGTGTCCTTCGGTACCGTCGTCGGCGGTGCCTACAGCCTGTATTCCTTCGGTTCCGATGGTCTGAAGGGCACGGGAGACGACGTCGGCATCGGCGCCTGGACATTCAGTGGCACGCCCGCCGTGCATACGGTGTCCCTGGCCTCCGGCAGCTACTACTACTCGGTACTCGGCGGCGCCCCAGGCGGTGCCAGCTACGTGATCAGCTCGGCTGCCACGGCGGCTCCGGTGCCTGAACCCGAGACCTATGCCCTGCTGGGCGCGGGTCTGGGCATCATCGGCTTCCTCGCCTCGCGCCGCCGCCGCGACTGATCATGAACGGACTGCCAGCGCGCCCTTCGCGGGCGTGCCGGCGGTCGGTCCAGCGCTACAGCCCTGGCAGCCTTGCGCCGCCAGGGCTTTTTCATGCTCAGTCGTCGAAGCCAGGAAAGAGCCGGCTCGGAAACACCATGCTCTGCGTCGTGCGTACGACGACGCCGTCCTTGAAATGGACGTTGAAGCGCATGCCGTAGCCGGTCTGGTCGGGTTCAATGGTCCAGTCCCAGACGTCCTCGCCGCTGAGGCGGAAGAACACCCGTGTGCGTTCGCGTCCGAGCAGGCGGCTGACCTGCTCAGGCGTCATGCCGGGCTCGATACGGGCACGCCCCGCGGGTGAGAGGCCGTCCTCGACGCCAACCAGTCGGCCATCGGCCGCGAGGCGCACCCTGTAGTTGTGCTGGCCCATGGGCTGGCTCGAATACTCGAGCGTCCGGCCGCCATCGGCTTCGGGCCAGACGCGTCCGGCCTGGCCATAGATCGCGACGACATCCGCTTGCGTGCTGACGCCGGGTTGCAGCCGCGCATCACGGTCCGGCGTCGCGCAGCCGGTCAGCAGCGCGGTACACAGGGCAAGGGCGGCGAGGCGCATGGCAGTGGACTCAGCGTTGGGCGAGGGCCCTCGCGCATTCGCTGACGAGGGCCGGGCCCTTGTAGATGAGGCCGGTGTAGACCTGCACAAGGTCGGCGCCCGCTTCGATCTTGGCGCGGGCATCTGCGCCGCTCAGCACGCCGCCGACGCCGATGATGGGATAGCCGGCCGGCAAGGCCGTGCGCAGCAGGCGGATGACGCGGTTGCTGGCCTCGAAGACCGGCGCGCCGGACAGGCCGCCCATCTCGTTCGCGTGCGCCAAGCCCTGGACCTTGTCGCGCGCAATCGTCGTGTTGGTCGCGATGACGCCGTCGATGCCGTTGGCCTTCAGCGACTGAGCGATGACGCCGACCTGGTCTTCTTCGAGGTCGGGCGCGATCTTGACGAACATTGGCACGCGCCGGCTGCTCTGCGTGTCCAGTCGCTGCTTGCGTTCCTGCAAGGCGCCCAGCAAGGCATCCAGCGCTTCGTCGCTCTGCAGCGCGCGCAGGTTCTTGGTATTGGGGCTGGAGATGTTGACGGTGATGTAGTCGGCATGCGGGTGCACGCCCTCCAGGCCGAGCAGATAGTCGTCGGCCGCGTTCTCGATGGGCGTCGCGGCGTTCTTGCCGATGTTCAGGCCGAGGATGCCGCCGGCCTTGCGAAAGCTGTGGGCGCGCTTCACGTTGGCGATGAAGCTGGCCAGGCCCTCGTTGTTGAAGCCCAGGCGGTTGATCAACGCATTCGCCTCGGGCAGGCGGAACATGCGCGGCTTGTCGTTGCCGGGCTGGCCCTTGGGCGTCACGGTGCCGACCTCGATGAAGCCGAAGCCCATGGCGCCCAGGCCGTCGATGCAGCGGCCGTTCTTGTCCAGGCCGGCAGCCAGGCCGATGCGATTCGGGAAACGCAGGCCGGCGATCGTCACCGGGTCGCTGATGCGTTCGCCGCACCACAGCATCTGGGCCGGCGTGTTCTGCAGCTTGGCGATGCTGTTCAGCGTCAGCTCGTGGGCGTGTTCGGGGTCCAGGCCGAACAGGAAGGGGCGGGTGAGGGCGTAGGGGATCAGCGGCATAGCCCGCGATTCTCTCAGCCGCTGCCGGCGAGTTGGCCCAAGTGCATTACGCTGGCGCGCTACCGGCGGTGTCGTGTGCCATGGCTTGCCGGTCCCGGGGATCACTTCAACAAGGAGCTCCACTTGAGCTACGACTACAGCTCGGCCGGCGCCACGCTGGAGCTACCCAACCCCTACAAGGTTCAGAACCATCTGTTGCTGGCGTCCAGCGCGGTGCTCGTCCTGGCGGGGCTGTACGTGCTGGTGGCTGCCAGACACACGCTGGCGCCCATCCCACTGGGCATTGGCATCGCCTTGCTGTTCGTTGGCGTGCTGGCTTCGGGTGTGGCGGCCAAACGTCTGCGCTTTTTCTTCGGCCGCGGCCGGCCGCATTCCCTGGCGCCGGACATTCCACAGGCGGCCAGCGGCAACTCGCCCGCGGCGGATGAGATCAAGCGCCTCTTGCGGGAGGGCGCGCTGACCTATCCGGAGCCGTCGGGTGCCATCGATGGGGTGCTGTACCACTGGGTGCCCAAGCTCATCACGGCGCCCTTGCCCGTGCAGAGCCAGGCTCGAAGCGCCTTCTTCAACGTGTGTGCGATGGTGGCGGCCTCGCTCAGCTTCGTGCTGGCCTGGGGCGTTTTCGGCACCGAGTCCAGTCGGCCGCTGCTGTCGGCGGCCTACTTCGCCTTCGGGCTGGTCTTTCTGCTGCGCCCCTTCCTGGGTGGTGGGCGGGCCGAACTCAGCACCCGCACGCTCGTGCTGTTGATCGTGGCAGCGGTGATCGGGCCTGCCGTCGTGAGTGTTGTCAGCAAGGGGCTGCCGGCGCTGCCGTTCTCGCTGGCGCCGCAGACCTTCATGCTGCTGATCTCGGGCACGGTGGCCTCGGCGCTGCTGCTGCTGGCCTCGCTCAACCAGATCGCGCCACCGCCGCCCACGCAGACGAGTTCGGAGCAGCTGCGCCTGTCGCTGAACGTACCGCCGGGCCTGCTGCTGGATGAGCTTGAACGCCGCATGCAAGAGCAGTGGACGGAGCGCATCCCCAATCGCCGCTACGCGCGCGCCGTGCCAAGCATCCAGCCCGAGCTGCATTCGGGGGCGTTCAGCGGCGAGCTGCTGGAGGAATCTCAGCCCATTCCGATGCCGAACATGGTGCCGGCGTCGGTTCTGCAGGCCCTGGGATCGGAACGCCACCGCTTCCTTGCCGCCCTCGACCTCTACGCGACAGTGCTGACGCTCGCGGCCAGCGTTTGTGGTTGTCTGGTCGCCCAGCGCGCGTTGCAGGGGCAGGAGCTGCCACTGCAGTTGCTTGGCGCGTCGACCATCTTCCTGGTGGTCGCAGGCTTCTGCCTGCGTTCGTCCGCGCAGCTGTGGGGGCGTTTCGACTTCCAGTCCGTCATGACCTGGGTCGAGATGGAAGGCACCTACCAGACCGCCAGCGTCGGCACTGGAAACCAGCTCACCGCCCGGGTACAGACGAGCAACCAGATCGTGCGCACCGAAGCAATGACCTTGCGCATCTGGCGTGCGCGGATCGAGTCCGTCGTGTTCGGCAAGGACGGCTCGCGCCAGATCACCGCGATGTTCTCCACCGATGCCGAGGCGAAGGAACTGGGCCAGCACCTGAGCGATTTCGGCCGCAGCCGTGCCAGCCTGGTGGCGCCCAACAGCGCCGAGGACATGAACCGCATCGCCGCGCTGGCGCAGACGGAACGGGCGCTCACGGGCGCCGTGGGCGCACCGGCTCTGCCAGGCGAGGCAGCCACCCTGCTGGCCTCGCCCAGCAGCGCCGGAGCGCCGGCGCAGCAGCTGTTCTGCCGGCACTGCGGGGCGCGCAACCTGCCAGACGCGCGTTTCTGCCAAGGCTGCGGTGAAAAAATCGGTTAGCTCTCCCGGTCCCAGGGCGGCACGTCGCCCATTTTCTCCAGCATGAAGTCGATCAATGCCCGCACCTTGGGCGCCGGGTGGCGGCTGGGCAGGTAGACGGCGTAGAGGGTGTTGGCGTCGGCCAGGCCGCCGACCGGCTGCCAGTCCGGCAGCACGGCCTGGAGCCGCCCGGCGCGCAGGTCGGCGCCGACGGCATAGGTGGGCAGCACGGCCAAGCCCAGGCCGGCCAGCGCCGCGACGCGCAGCGACTCGCTGCTGTTGGCCGTCAAGCCGCTTTCGAAGCGCAGGGCGCCGCGGGTCTCGACCTCGGCCTCACCGCTTTCAGCGTGTCGGAAGCGCCAGCGATCGGGCGACTGCAGATAGCCGAAGCGCAGGCAGCGGTGGCCGGCGATGTCGTCGACTGCCTGAGGCGCGCCATGGGCCTCGAGATAGGCCGGCGCCGCGCAGAGGACAAAGCGGATCGCCGCCAGCCGCCGCGCCACCAGGCCGTCCGACGGCTTGTGCGTCAGCCGCAGCACCACGTCAAAACCTTCCTCGGCCAGGTCGACGTAGCGGTCGTTCAGGCCCAGCACGACGTCGATCTGCGGATGCCGGGCGCAGAACTCGGCCATCAGCGCCGTGAACTGCAGATTGCCGAAGGCCGTGGACACCGACAGCCGCAGCACGCCGCGCGGCTCGTCGCGGCGACCGGCGAGTTCGGTCTCCAAGGCGAGTGACTCGTCCAGCAACCTCAGCGCGCGCTCGTAGACGCTGCGCCCCTCGGCCGTGGGGCTGACGCTGCGCGTCGTGCGGTGCAGCAGCCGCGTGCCGAGTTGGTCCTCCAGCCTCACCACCTGCTTGCTGACGGCCGACTTGGTCGTGCCCAGCAGGCGGGCGGCGCCGGAGAAGCCCTTGGCGTCGACGACGCGGGCGAAGGCTTGCAGGTCTTCAAGGCGGCCCATGGTGACTGTCCTCCGTTTGGAAACTCTTAATCTATTTTCAGATGGATTGTGTCTCGATTGATTGATTTCTAGAGTGCAGACATGTCTCTTCAAGGAGTCGCCACCATGTCCACCACCACCCTGTCAGCTTGCGCGGCCCGGTCCTTCCGGCCCAGCGCATTCGACCGTCTGCTCGGCGCCGCGGCCGCGTCCAGCCTGCCGTTGCTCTTCATCCTGCTGTGGAGCAGCGGCTATGTGGCCGGCAAGCTGGCCTTGCCGCACACCGGGCCGCTGACCTTGCTGACACTGCGTTTCGGCCTCGCCGCCGTCGTGCTGCTGGCGGTCGCTGCCACCACCGGCGCGCCCTGGCCGCACCGCGCCCGCGGCTGGGCGCATCTCGCCGTTGTCGGCCTGCTGATGCAGGTGCTGCACTTCTCCTGCATCTACTTCGCGCTGCAATGGGGCCTGAGCGCCGGCGTCGCCGGCCTGCTGATCGGCCTGATGCCGCTGGCCACCGCCCTGGGGGCCCATCTGTGGCTGGCTGAGCGCATTGGCTCGCGGCAGATGCTGGCCCTTCTCGGCGGCCTGGTCGGTGTGGCCCTGGTCATCGCCGACAAGCCGCTGAACGGCGCCTGGACGGCCTATGCCGTGGCCGGCCTGGGCCTGCTGGGCCTCGTCGCCGGCACGCTCTACCAGAAGCGCTTCTGCGCCCACATGGACCTGCGCAGCGGCGCCGGCGTGCAGATGGCGGTGTCCGCCCTGGCCGTGGCTGCCGTCGCCTGGCCGACCGAGCACTTCGCCATCGACTGGGCGCCCGAGCTGATCGGCTCCTGGCTGTGGCTGGGCCTGGTCAACTCCATCGGCGCCTTCAGCCTGATGTTCATCATGATCCGCCGTGGCCAGGCGGGGCAGGTCGCGCGCCTCTTCTTCCTGATCCCCGGCGTGTCGGCGCTGATGGGTTTCGTGCTGCTGGGCGAGCGCCTGGAGCCCCTGGCGCTGGCCGGTTTTGGGCTCTCTGCGCTGGCCGTGTGCTTTGCGGCCGCCAAGCGGTGAAAATGCGGGGCTTCCCTGGGAGCCCTGCACATGAAACCCCTCGACGACCCCCACCACGACCGCGAAGCGGGCTCCCGCGACGAAACCCGCGACACCACGCGCACCGACGACACCCGCATCGGCGCCGTCCGCGCGCTGATCAGCCCGGCCCTGCTGCTCGAAGAACTGGCCATCCCCGATGCGACGCTGGAGTTGGTCGAGCGGGCCCGCCAGGAGATCAGCGCCATCCTGCACGGCCAGGACGACCGCCTGCTCGTCATTGTCGGCCCCTGTTCCATCCACGACCACGACCAGGCGATGGACTACGCCCGCCTGCTGAAGACGGCGCGCGAGGAGCTGAGCAGCGACCTGCTGATCGTCATGCGCGTCTACTTCGAGAAGCCGCGCACGACGGTGGGCTGGAAGGGCTACATCAACGACCCGCGCCTGGACGGCAGCTTCCACATGAACGAGGGCCTGCGCCTGGCCCGCCAGCTGCTGCTGGACGTCAACGGCCTGGGCCTGCCGGCCGGCACCGAGTTCCTGGACCTGCTGTCGCCGCAGTACATCTCCGACCTGATCGCCTGGGGCGCCATCGGCGCGCGCACGACCGAGAGCCAGAGCCACCGCCAGCTGGCCTCGGGCCTCTCCTGTCCGGTCGGCTTCAAGAACGGCACCGACGGCGGCATCAAGGTCGCCAGCGACGCCGTGCTGGCCGCCAGCAGCGCCCATGCCTTCATGGGCATGACCAAGATGGGCACGGCGGCCATCTTCGAGACCCGCGGCAACCAGGACTGCCACGTGATCCTGCGCGGCGGCAAGGCGCCCAACTACGACGCGGCGTCGGTCAATGCGGCCTGCGATGCGCTGAAGACCTCGGGCCTGCGCGAGCAGGTCATGATCGACTTCTCGCACGCCAATTCCAGCAAGAAGTACGAGCGCCAGGTCGACGTCGGCCGTGACGTCGCGGGTCAGATCGCGGGCGGCGACGCGCGCATCACCGGCGTCATGATCGAAAGCCATCTGCAGCCCGGCCGCCAGGACCTGGCCGAGGGCCAGACCAAGGCCGACCTGAAGCCCGGCGTGTCCATCACCGATGCCTGCCTGGGCTGGAGCCAGACCGAGCCGCTGTTGCGCGAGCTGGCTGCGGCCGTCCGCACGCGTCGGGGTTAAACCCGCTCGCGCCGCCGGGCTCCCACCCGTCGCAGCGCGCTCGCGCCGCGGCGGGGCGGTTCCCATCATTCAGCCATCCCAACCGCTGAATGCTGGAGACCGCGATGAAACGACAAGCCCTTGCCGCCGCCCTGTTTGCCCTGCTGCCGCTGTGCAGCCAGGCGGCCGACATCACCCTCGAGGTCGAGGGCCTGGACACCAGCCGCCTGCAGGGCGCCTCGCTGATGGTGGCCGTCTTCACCGAACCCGCCGGCTGGTTGCGTCAACCTCAATCTGGCCACCGCTTCAACCTCGACGCCGCCGCCAACGGCAAGTTCAGCGTCGTGCTCAAGGGCCTGCCCGACGGCCCGCTCGCCATCAGCCTGTTCCAGGACGCCAATGCCAACGGTCGCCTGGACATGAATGCCATGGGCATCCCGGTCGAGCCCTTCGGCTTTTCCAACAACGCGGCCGGCAACTTCGGCCCGCCGCAGTTCGAGCAGGCCGTCGTGATGCCGGTGGCCGGCGTGCCGGTCAAGGTCAAGCTGAACTGAGCGGAGGCGGCCATGAGCACGACCCGCCGTTCCCTTCTTGCCGCGCTGCTGGCCGGCGGCCTCAGCCCCGAGTTGCTGGCCCTGGGCCTGCCGGCCGAGGGCTTCGCGGCTGGCGCGCCAGAACTCGAGCCGCTGCGCGGCCTGAGCGGCGAGAGCCTCGATGGACATGCCGTCATCGCAGGCCGCCTGCCGGCTGCGCTGCGCGGCCGCTATTTCCGCAACGGCCCCGGCCTGATGCAACGGGCCGGCCAGCGCTACAGCCATTGGTTCGACGGCGACGGTCTCGTGCAGTCCTGGCAACTGCAGGATGGCCGCGCCAGCCACCGCGCCCGCTTTGTCCAGACCGACAAGTTCCGCGCCGAGCAGCAGGCCGGCCGCTTCCTGCTGCCCGCCTTCGGCACGGCCATCAAGGCCGAGCTGCCGGTGCGTGGCCCCGACAGCGTCAATGCGGCCAACACCAGCGTGCTGCTGCAGGGCGACCACCTCTATGCGCTGTGGGAGGGCGGCAGCGCCTACGAGCTGGACCCGGCGACGCTGACCACGCGTGGCGTCAAGATCTGGGCGCCCGAGCTGCGCGGCATGCCCTTCTCGGCCCACCCCAAGGTCGAGCCCGACGGCACGGTGTGGAACTTCGGCACCGCCAATGGCCGCCTGGCGCTTTACCAGATCGATGCCGACGGCAGCGTGCGCCGCCATGCGCTGCTGGACGACATCGACGCCCCGGCCATGCTGCACGACTTCGCCGTCTCCCAGCACCACCTCGTCTTCCTGCTTGCACCCATCAAGCTGGACATCGCCGCCGTGCGCGCCGGCCAGTCCATGCTCGGCGCCATGCGCTGGGGTGCGGACCAGCCCACCCGCGTGCTCGTCGTCGACAAGGCCGACTTCTCGCGCCGCCGCGTCTTCGAGATGCCGGCCTGCCATGTCTTCCATTTCGGCAATGCCTGGGACGATGGCCGCCTGCTGCGCCTGGACTATGTACAGGGCGTGCCGCTGCCGGAGTTCAACGCCAGCGCCGAGCAGATGATGCGCGGCCAGCGCACGGGCCGCGAGGTGTCCACGCCGAGCGTGCTGGAGATCGACCTGCAGGCCGGCCGGCTGCGGCTGGCCGCGCGCGACGAGGCCGTCGAGTTCCCCGTCGTCGACCCGCGCGTCGTGGCCCAGCGCCACCGCTTCGTCTGGTACCCGACGGCCGTCGACACCGGTGCGCGCTGGGGCTTCAACGGGCTGATGCGGCTGGACATCGACAGCGGCGCGCGCGAGCGCTTCAGCTTCGGCAACGACACCGTCGTCGAGGAGCATGTGCTCGTGCCCAGGCCCGGCAGCACGAAGGAAGGCGAGGGCTGGCTGGTCGGCATGGGCTATGACGTCAAGCGCCGGCGCAGTTTCCTGAGCGTCTTCGACGCGATGCGCCTGGCCGACGGCCCGCTGGCCCGCGCCTGGCTGCCCTACGCCGTGCCCTACGGCTTTCACGGCAAGTTCTATTCCGCCTGACGCGTCTGTCTCTGAGGGCCTGTTGACGCTAGGGCAACGGGTCGCGTTGTCGCCAAAAAGGCCGCGAGTAAGGCGCAAAGCGGAGCCGGGTTGGACACCCGGCGAGCATTTGCAACGCCACGCGCGGCTTTTTTTGGCGACAACCCTTCGGGAAGGCCCGTCGCCAGGGGCCACTC
>NZ_JBFUAB010000033.1:0-80519 GCF_056406535.1 Roseateles sp. P1_C1_2 | reverse complement strand
GCGCCCCTCCTGGCCACAACTCGGCCCATGGCGTTGGCGGGAAACAAAACCCTATAGGCGAATCCACCCGCCGGCACGCAGATGCCAGCGGCCGCCACGGTTGTCCCAGCGATGCGGCTCGTAGCGGTAACCGGCGCGTGGGCGCTCGTAATAGCCCGGCACCCATTGGTGACGGCCACTGTTCCAGCCCCAATAGCCGCCTATCCAGACGGCGCCCGGATAGGGCATGACGGGCACCACCTCGGCATAGGGCGCCGGCGGTGGTGCATCGACGACGATGGTCGAGCCGCCGTCGTAATAGCCGACCCGGTGGGCAGGCACCACGACGCAGGCCGACAGCAGCGCCGACGAGGCCAGCGCGAATGCCAGTGTCAGTCTTTTCATGGCGATCTCCGGGCCGCCTCGCGAGGCGGCCCAAGTCGGTTACCGGCCGGGCTGGATGTAGACGCTGCCGCGGTAGTAGCCGCCGTCACGATGGCCGCCGTCCCGGGAGTAGCCATCCCGGTGGTAGCCGCCACCATGGCGGTGCGGCACGATGATGCAGCCCGACAGCAGGGCGGTAGAAATCAGCGCAATGGCCAGGGCCAGTCGTTTCATGGGGTACTCCAAGCCGCAAAAACGCGGCCGTGCCCCTCTAACCGCCGCGGCTGCCCGACGGATGACGGCGTCACACAGAGTTACTCCGTGGCGGACTGTGTCTGGCCCCTCACGAACCTGTCCATCCAGGCGATGAAACGGGTCTCCCAGTCGCGCTGGTAGCTCGGCAGCGACAGGCCATGGAACTGGCCCGGGTAGATGACGAGACGGGTCGGCACGCCCAGCATCTTGAGGGCCTGATACATCTGCTCGCTGCCGGCGATGGGCACGTTGAAGTCCTTCTCGCCACCGAGGAACAGCGTCGGCGTCTTGATGCGGTCGGCCTTGAAGAAGGGATAGGACACCTTCAGCCAACGCTCGCGTTGCAGCCACGGCAGGCCCATCTCGCGCTCGTACTGCACGGCGTACTGGTCCGTGCCGAACATGCTGAGCTGGTTGCCGCTGCCGGCACCGCTGACGGCGGCCTTGAAGCGCGTGTCGCTGGCGATCAGGTAGTCGGTCAGCAGGCCGCCATAGCTCCAGCCGCCGACGCCCAGCCGGGCCGGGTCGGCAATGCCCTGCTTCACGGCCCAGTCCACCGCGGCATGCAGGTCCTGCACCTCCAGCCGGCCCCAGTCGGCATGGATGGCGCGCTGGAAGGCCTGGCCACGCCCGCTGCTGCCGCGGTAGTTGACGAGCAGCACCGCGTAGCCGGCGGCCACCAGGCGCTCACGCAGTGCGCTGCGGGTCGACAGCTCCTGGGCGTCCTGGCCATTCGGGCCGCCGTGGATCAGCAGCACCGTCGGCAGCGGCAGCTTCGCGCCAGCGGGCAGCGCCAGCAGGCCGTGAACCTCGGCGCCGTCGGCGCTCTTCGCGCTGAACTCACGCACCGTCGACAGTACGAGGCCGGCACGCCAGGCCTCATGGTGAGTGGTCAGCGCGCGCGGCGGCTGCGGACCCGCCTCCAGCACTTGCAGTTCGGCCGGCTGGCTCCAGCCGGCGGCAAGAAAAGCGATGCGCCCATCGCTCGCGATGCTGGCCGCGCTCGCCGTGCCGGAGCCGGTCATGCGCCGCACCTGGCCATCGGCGACGGCGATGCGCGCCAGGTGGCTGTGCCGGTCGTCGTCGATGACACCCACCACCGCCGATCCGTCCTTCACCCAGGCCAGTTGCGCCTGCCAGCCACGATCCAGCCCCGCGCCCAGCACCTGCAGCGAGCCGCTGTCGACGTCGTAGAGGCCGACGCGCCATTGCTGATAGGCGCTCCACTTCACGTCGTCACCCGTCGGCAACGCAATGAAGCGCCCATCGGGCCTCCAGGCCGGACGCGCGTCGGTGTCCGTCGTCAGCGTCGCCAGCGCCCGCGCCGTGGCGCCGGCTTCGGCGGCCATGACGAAGAGGCCGGTCGCCTCGGTGCGGTCGCCCTCGCTCGAGCGATTGCTGAGGAAGGCGAGCTGGCGGCCATCCGGGCTCCAGGCCGGGGCGGCCTCGTCGAAGGCGCCGCTCGTCAGCACCTCGATCCTGCGGCTGGCCAGGTCCAGCAATTGCAGATGCTTGCGGCGACCCTCGAGATAGCCCTCGCGGTCCTGCTTGAAGTGAAAGGCGTCGATGACGATGGGCAGCGGCGTCTTGCGCTGCCAGCCGGCCAGCTTCTCCGGATCGGGTGCCTCGTCCTGCACGACGACGACGGCGCGATTGCCGTCCGGCGCGAGGGCGTAGTCGTCGACGCCGCCCTGGATGTCGCTCAGCTTCTCCGCCTCGCCGCCCGCCAACGACAGCCGCCACAGCTGCGCGCCTTTCTTCTTCTCGTCGTCGCTGCCACGCGTGGCCAGGAAGGCGATGGCCGCGCCGTCCGCGCCCAGCCAATGCGGCTTGCCGCCGATGTCGCCGCCAAAGGTCAGGCGCCGCGGCACACCGCCCGCCGCCGTCGGCGCGAGCCAGAGGTCGGTCTGGTATTTGTCCTTGGCCAGGTCGGCCACGCGCAGGCCATAGACCACCCAACGGCCATCGGGCGAGATCTCGGGTTCGACGAGGCGCTGCAGGCCGTTCGCGGCGGCCACGTCGAAGGGGCGTACGGCCGGCTGGGCCAGCGCGGCAGCGCCCAGCAGCGTGGACAGGATCAGGGTTGTCAGCAGGTGTCGCATGTCATGGGGTTGGAAGGTCAGGCGCGCGGTATTCTGCGGCGCTTCGCACGAATCGACTTTTGCCATGAAACGAATGCTGCTGCCCCTGATTTCCCTGGCCCTGGCCGCCTGTGCCGCCGCCCCTGCCCAGAAGGACGTGACCGTGGCCGCGGTCGACAACGACACCGTCTGCGAGCGCGAGACCAAGACCGGCACCAACTTCTCGAAGCTGCGCTGCCGCACCGCCGAGCAGCGCAAGGCCGACCAGGAAGCGGTCACCCAGCAGGGCGAAGCACGCCGCAACATCACGGGCATCATGACGGGCAAGTAAGGCCGCTCAGCCCGCTTCCCGCCGCACCGCGGCGAGGCAGGCCATGCCGGCCGCCATCACGCCGGCCGTCAACCAGAGCGCCGCATTGAAGCTGCCACTGGCTTGCACCATATGCCCCGTCAGCGCAGGCGCGCTGATCTGGGCTGCGCCATAGCTCAGCGTCAACCTCGCCATCGCCTTGCCAGGATTGGCCGGTGAACGCCGGCCGACCAGGGCCAGCGTCAGGCTGACGATGCCGATGAAGGTCGCGCCATAGAGCAGCGCGCCGGCCAGCGCCGCCACCAAGCCACCGGCCAGCATCGGCAGCAGCACGCCGACGATCTGCACGCCGAAAGCGATCAGCAGCGCGCCGACGTCGCCCGTGCGGCGCGCGATGCGGTCCCAGACGAAGACGGCCGGCGTCGCTGCCAGGCCCACCAGCAGCCAGGCCCAGGGCCCCTGCCCCGCCAGCAGCGGCTGCTTCTCGACGATGGCGACCGTGAAGGTCGCGTTGATGACGAAACCCCAGCCGGCGCAGAAATAGGCCGCCACCATCAGCGCCATCCAGCGCCGGCTCGGCGCGTCACCGGCGGCGGCTTTCACGGCCGGCGGCGGCACCGGCGGGCGCCAGGCCCAGGCCGGCAGCAGGAAGGCCAGGCCAAGCAGGGCGAAGCCCTGCCATTGCGCGGCCCAGCCCAGGTCCAGCGCCGTCATGCCCATGGCGCCCAGGGCCGACACGACGATGCCCAGCCCCAGGCCGATGAAATAGATGCCCAGTTCGGGCCGGCGGCCCGAGCGCATCAGCCAGCCCTGCACCAGCCCCGAACCCAGCAGCATGCCGGCCGCGCCGCACAGGCCGCCGACATAGCGCGACAGGGCCCAGACGCCGAAGCTGCTGCTCCACGCCATCAGCGCCGTGATCAGCAGCGCCAGCGGCAGCGCCCAGACATACAGGCGCTGGCGCCAGGCCGGGCTTTCGATCCAGGCCGCCAGCAGTGCGCCGCTCATATAGCCTGCGTAGTTGATGGACGCCAGCAACCCGCCGTCGGCCACGCCCAGGCCCGCCTGGGCCTGCATCTGCGGCAGCAGTGGCGTGTAGGCGAAACGCGCCAGGCCGATGGTCAGCACCAGCGCGCTGATGCCGCCGAAGAGAACCTGCCAGGCGCGCAGCGGCCCTTGCGTCATGGCCGGCGCTGCCGGGGCTGCAGGCTGCCACCGTAGAAGACGTTGAAGGGGACTCTTCTGAGACGGGGCGGCATGGCGACTCCGTGGCCTTGAACCCGGGCCATGTTATGTCCCACCCTCCCCCGCCCCGGTGGTCGGGGTATTCGCGGGGGCTTGCAATGCGCGCCGCCGGGCCCAGTTGCCGAGCATGCCGCTGTTCATCTGCTTCTGCCTCGTCCTGCTCGCCGCCGCCGGCATCGCGCTGTGGCCGCTGTGGGTGCGCCGCCGCCGCGAGCGCATCGCGAGCCGCCCTTTCCCGTCCGCCTGGCGGCGCCTGTTGCGCCGCCATGTGCCGCTGGTGTCGCGGCTGCCGGCGCGCCAGCAACTGCGCCTGAAGGGGCTGATGCAGGTCTTCCTGGCCGAGAAGCCCATCCTCGGCTGCCGTGGCCTGCGCGTGACGGACGAGATCCGCGTCACCATCGCCGCCCTGGCCTGCCTGCCGCTGCTGGGCGCGGCGCGCGGCGTCTACCCCGAGCTGCGCCAGGTACTGGTCTACCCCGGTGCCTTTGTCGTCGACCGGCCGGTGACCGAGTCCGGCGGCGTGCTGTCGGACCAGCGCCGCGTGCTGGCCGGCGAGAGCTGGAGCCAGGGCCAGGTGCTGTTGGCCTGGGACGAAGTGAAGCGCGGCGCCGCCACGCCGGGTGACGGGCACAACGTCGTCATCCACGAGTTCGCCCACCAGCTCGACCAGGCTGGCGGCCCGGCCAACGGCGCGCCGGCATTGCCCTCGGCCGAGGCCTACCGGCGCTGGTCGACGGTCATGCAGAACGAGTTCGATGCGCTGCGCTGGCGCCTGGCGCGTGGTGAGCCGGGCCTGATCGACGCCTATGGCGCCACCGATCCGGCGGAGTTCTTCGCGGTGATCAGCGAGCTGTTCTTCGAGCGGCCGATCGAGTTGGCGGCAGGTCACCCGGCGCTGTACGGGGAGCTCAGCAGCTACTACAAGCTCGACCCGGCGAGCTGGGTTTAGAAGCCCAGGCTGGCCAGCAGGTCGTCCACGTCGTCCTGCTTGAGGGCCTTGTCGGGCGTCTGCACACCACCGAGTTCGGCGGAGGTGGCGGCGGCGGCCGGCGCGGGCAACGAGGCCACCAGATCCTTGAGCGGCGGTTCGGCGCGCTCCAGCATCTTGCTGACCTTGTTGATGACTTGGCCGGAGAGATCCTGGAAGTCCTGCGACATCATGATCTCGGTGTGCAGGGACTTCTCGCGCGCGGCAAAGCTCGCGGCGTCGGACGCATAGGCAGCACACAGCTTCATCAGCGCGCGGGCGCGATCGGCGCTGATATTGCTGGACAGGGCCAGGCGGTTCAGCGCGTCGGACAGCTCGCGGCCCTTCTTGCGCACGGCCTCGGCATCGTCGGCCGCGGCTTCCACCAGGTTGAGCACCTTGGTGGCGGCCTGCTCCGTCATGCTGCGCACATAGGCGAGGCGCTCGCGCGCATCGGGCAGTTCCTCGACGACGTCGTGCAGGATCTGGGCGGCGTCGGCCCGGATCATGGCCTGAATGGACGCGTCGGACATGTGGAACTCCCTGGATGCGCCCAGCAACAGCGATGGGGCTGCGAGAAGTTTAGAAGCGCTGCCCTGGCACGCAAACGCCCGACCCATGGCCGAACGCGCTCTTTGTCACGCCGACTGCAAACGTATTCATCACTTCGCCAGCAAGGCCCGCAACGCCGTGACCTGTGCCACGTCCAGGCGACCCGCCTGCTCGGCCAACGCGAGCTGGCGCCGGCCAATGGCCCGCAGCAGGTCGGCATCCAGGCCGGCCACGGCCAGCGCGTCCAGATGGCGGGCGAGCACGCCGGCGTCACCGCGGGCGATCGGGCCCGATACCGCGCCGGGCAGGCCACGCGCCAGCGCGGTGTCCAGGGCGCCACGAGTCAGCGGCGCCAGCGCGGGCAAGGCGTCGGCCGGCGCCAGGCCCGCTGCGCTCCAAAGCGCTTGCGCTTCCGCCAGAACCGCCAGCACGCCGCTGGCGGCCAGGTTGGCGGCCGCGTGATAGGCCGCGCGCGCCTGGGCGCTCATGGGCGACGGCAGCGCAAGCGGCACCAGGCCCAGCGCGTGAGCAAGCGCTTCCAGCGCGGGGCCGTGTATCGCGTCGGCCTCGATGCCGACATGCGTGCCCGCCAGCCCGGCATCGCCGGCCAGCAGCTTCAGCGGATGGAAGCCCGCCGCGGCCAGGGCCGGGCTCAAGGCGGACAGCGGCGTCGCGCCGCTGCAATGCAGGGCCAGCTGGCCCGGGCGCCAAGGCAGGCTGGCCGCCGTCGCGGCAATCTGGTCGTCGGGGACGGTCAGCCAGACCCAGTCTCCGGCCCTGGCCGCCTCCACCTGTCCCAACTCGCCACCGACCGGCCGGCGCCGGCCGACAACCACCTGCTGCCCGACCGCCTGCAACGCGGGCACCAGCGCCCGCGCCAGGCGCCCGTACCCGATCACAGCATGTCTCATGATTGGGCGCGGGCGAAGAAGGTGCAAATGGACCCCGCGCGGCCGAGCAGACCGATGCGGCGTCGCCAATCAAGGCGCAAAGCACAGCCGTAGCGCGGGCTACGGCGAGCATTTGCAACGCTGAGTGGCGGCGTTGCAGCGGGATGAGCGGGCGTGTGGGGTTCGTTCACACCTTCTCAGGGCTTCACGAACTTCAGCGTCATGCGGTCGCTCTCGCCGATGGCCTGGTACTTGGCGCGATCCTTGTCCTTGAGGGCATAGGTCGGCGGCAGCGTCCAGACGCCGTCCGGATGGTCGGCCGTGTCCTTGGGGTTGGCATTGACCTCGCTCTTGCCCACCAGCTTGAAGCCGGCGGCCTCGGCGAACTTGATGACGGTGGCCTCCTGCACATAGCCGTTGCCGCCCTTGGGATCCTGGGCACGCGCGGCCGGCAGGCGGTGCTCTTCAACGCCCAGGGTGCCGCCGGACTTCAGCGCCTTGAAGGCCGCATCGAAGACGGCCTGGGCCGTGCCGCCGCTCATCCAGTTGTGCACATTGCGGAAGGTCAGCACGGCGTCGGCGCTGCCGGCGGGAGCGATGTCGAACTGGCCCTTGGCCGGATCGAAGCTGGAGATCTTGACCTTGCTGTAGACACCCATGGAGTCCATCTTGGCCTTGAAGCGCACGCTGCCACCGTCGGCGGCATAGAGCTGGCCGGACTCGCGCAGATAGGGCGCGAGGATTTCGGTGAACCAGCCGCCGCCCGGCGCGAGCTCGACGACGGTGTCGGTCGGCTTGATGCCGAAGAAGCTCAGCGTCTCGTAGGGGTGGCGGTAGACGTCGCGGGCGACATTGCCCACCAGACGGTTGTCGCCGGCGACGGCGGCCTTCAGCGGGTCGGTGCCCTGGGCTTGTGCAGCCGCAGCGGCCAGGGTGAGAGTGGCGATCAGCCAAGTCTTCATGGGGGAGGTCTCCTTGTGGAAGGGGCAGTATCCGGTGCGGGTCGGCCGCTGTCCAAGCTCAGCGACGGAATGCCAAAGACGCCAGACCAAGCAGGGCCAGCGCGGCGCCAAACAGGCCCAGGGCGTGCAGGCCCAGCCCCTTCAGCACCGCGCCGCCGACGGCCGAGCCCAGCGTGGCGCCCACGTAGATGGCCGACGCATTCAGCGCGAACAGCACCGGCAGCTGGGCCGGGTCCAGGGCCGCCAGCCGCGCCTGCTGCGGCACCATGAAGCTCCAGCCAAACACGCTCCAGACGAACATCAGCCCACCCACCACCGCCAGCGGCCAGGTCGGCAGCGTCAGCGCGGGCATCAACAGGCTCTGTGCGAGGCAGAGCAGCACCAGCGTGCGGCGCGAGCCGATGCGGTCGGTCAGTCGCCCACCCATGGCATTGCCGACGACGGCGCCCAGGCCGAAGAGCAGCAGCATGCCGGTCACCCCGTCGCGGCTCAGGCCATAGATGGTCTCGAGCAGCGGCGCGACGAAGGTGTAGCAGACATAGAGCCCCCCGGTGAAGAGGGCCGTGAAGGCGACGGCGACCATCAGCCGGCCGTTGCGCAGCACGGCGCCCAGGCTGGCCAGGCTCGCCACCGGGACCGCGATGCCGCCCGGCAAGGCAGTGACGATGGCGAGCAGACCGATGACGGTCAGCACGGCGACGACGACAAAGGCCGCCTGCCAGCCCAGCGCGTAACCCAGCCAGGCGCCGGCCGGGATGCCCAGCACCTGCGCGAACGTCAGCCCGCCGAAGACGATGGCCAGCGCTCGACCCTGCTGGCCCGGGCCGGCCAGGGCCACGCCGACCGAGGCCGCCACCGGCGTGACGAGGCCGCCGCCCAGGGCCATCAGKGCACGCGCCGCCAGCAGCAGCGCAAAGCTCGGCGCCAGCGCCGCCAACACGGCGCCCAGGGCGAACAGCGCCAGGCCGATGGACATCAGCCGCCTTCGGTCCACCCGGCCCGTGGCCGCGATCAGCAGCGGCGACGCGATGGCATAGGTGGCGGCATAGACGCTCATCAGCGCCCCCGCCTGCGCACGGTCGACGCCGAAAGCCAGGGCCACCGGCGACAGCACGCCGACGACGACGAAGGCGCCCATGCCGATGGCGAAGTTGGCCAGGGCCAGCAGCCAGAGCTGGCGGGTCGCGGATGCGGTCATCGCCCCATCATCGCCAGCGGCGTGAAGCCGCGTGCGCCAGGGGTCTTCAGTGCGTGGCCCAGCCCATCCAGACGGCCAGGCTGTCGAACAGCGCCGTCATGACGAGGATGGGCAAGGGCAGGCCCAGCAGCGTGCCGACGACATAGTCCCGCAGCTTCACGCCGGACAGGGCCAGGGTGTAGTTCAGCGCAGGCACCGTCTGGAAGACCGTGCGCAGCAGCACGACGCTGCGCACCGGGTGGGCGTCCAGCCGCGCGAAGAGGCGGCGCGCCAGGCGGTTGTCCAGCTCGCGCAGCGCATCGGCACCCAGGGCGCGCACGACGACGAAGGTCACCACGCAGGCAATGCAGGCGGCGACATAGGTCGTCAACGCCCCCCACACCGGCCCCAGGGCCAGCACCGCCGCGGCCAGGAAGAAGGCGCCGGGAATGTGCGCGAGATTGGCCAGCACGAACAGCGCCGTGAAGGCCGTGGCGCCCCAGAGCCAGTGCTGGGTGAAGCCGTCGCGCACGGCCTGCAGGCTGATCTGCTGGCGCAGGCCAGTCACCTCGACCAGGCCCCACAGCCCGGCCACGAAAAGCAATACCGCCAGCCAGCGCCAACGCTGATGAGCGGGCGCGGGGGTGGCGGTCTCTGGGAGTTTCAACGCTTGGGCTTGGGCGGCTTCTTGGAGCCCGAAGTATCAGCGGGCGCAACGACACCCTTGACCGCTGCCTGGGCGAGCTTGAAGAAGACATCGGTGTTGTCGATGACGCCGGTGAAGGCCAGGGCGCCGGGGCCATAGGCCGACAGCGGCACGTCGGTGGCCGTGTGCACGGCCGACTCGCCCGGCACCTGACCGGTGACGAGGTAGTCGCCCAGCGCATCGTCACGCTCCTGGGCATTGGCCGGGTACCACTTCAGCGGGGCGTCACTTGCGAAGGGCTGCTGGGCGTCGCGCTGCGGCGTCTTCTTGCTGCGCCAGTCTTCATAGCGGTCGGCGTTGGCGCCGTAGCCCACCAGCAGGCGGAAGTCGATGTCGGTCGTCTCGGGATAGCCGTCGGCGGCGATCTTGTAGCGCGGGAAGCCGGCCTTCTCGTAGACGCCGACGACGCTGTTGCGCAAATTGGCCACGCCCTTCTTGGCGGCCAGGTCGACCAGCGCCTTGTCGGTGACCATGGAACCGCCAATCAGCGCGGCGCCCGAGCATTCATGGTCGGCCGTCACGATGACGAGAGTGTCGCCCTGCTCGGCCGCGAAGTCCTGGGCCACGCGCACCGCGCGGTCGAACTCCAGCGTGTCCAGCATCCAGCGCTCGGTGTCCATGTTGTGGGCCTGCTTGTCGATGGAGGCACCCTCGATCATCAGCACGAAGCCCTTGGGCGAGCGCTTCAGCACGCTGATGGCCTTGGCCGCCATCTCGTCCAGCATGGGCTGGTCGGGCAGGCCGAAGTCCTCGACGACGCTGGCGCCGCCCAGGCCGTTTCTGTCGCTGCCGCGGCGGCCGTTGATCTTGTCCAGGGCCACATTCATGTTGGAGAAGGCGAACAGGCCGAGCAGAGGCTTGCTCGCGTCGGCCTTGTCGAGGTCGGTCTTGGTGGCCGCGTAGCTGAAGCCGGCGCCCTCGAAAGCCTTGATGAGGTCACGCCCCTTGTCCAGGGAGCCGGCCGACRCACCCCAGCGCTTGACGATCTCCGCCGTGTGCGGATCGGTCGCCGAGAAGGCGTAGTCGTTGCTGTCGGTGCGCGCCGAGCCCGGCGTGCCGGCCGGCAGAAACCACTTGCGGCCGCCGCCCATCAGCACGCTCAGGCCGGTGTGGCCGCGGTCGTCGAAGAACTGGTCGACGATGCCGGTGCCCGCGCCGCGGTTGCTGGTGTGCACGGCATTGCCGGCCGGCGTGGCGTCGAAGACATCGGCCGTCGTGACGACGCCGAGCTGCTTGCCCTGGGTGCGGTGCAGGTACTCGCTGAGGTACTCGACGCGCGGGTTGTCGAAGGCGTCGACCGTATCGTCGGGGAAGACGCCCTCTTCGTTGTTGTTGTTCTTGTTGCCGCTGACATAGCTCGTCATGCCCGGCGACGAGTCCGTCACGATGGAATTCAGCGACGAGGTCTTGACCATGGCCGTCGCGGTGAACGTGTCCATCGCCAGCGGCTGCAGGGCCTTGCCTTGCGCATAGCCATGCACGATGCGCGCGGCGGTGCGCTGCGAGGCACCCATGCCGTCGCCGAGCAGGATGATGATGTTCTTCACTTTGGGGCCAAGGGCCGCTGTGAAGGGCACGACCTCGAAATTGCCGCGTGCCGTGACCTTCTGGCCGTCGGCCTGAGTCGCCTCGACGCTGAACTCATGCTTGCCGGCGGCGTCGCTGCTGACCGCGCGGACGGTGGCGATGGCGGTCTCGGCGGCCAGGCCCTTGGTGCAGCCGCTGGCGCAGTCGCGCAGCGCGACCGTGGCGGCCACCGGCTTGCCGTCGACGAGGAAGCGCGCGGCCGTGATCTTCTGGCCGGCGTCGGGCTTGACGGTGGCCTGCAGGTCGAAGCGCTGGCCGGGCAGGAAGCGGGCGATGACGGGGTCGGCGCGGCCGCTGGAGAAGAGTTCGCTGGGCGGTGTCAGTCGCGTGACAGCGGGCGCGGCCACGGCGGATCCGGCAGCGAGTGCGGCAAGAAGCAGGGTGTGTTTCATCGAAGGTCTCAGTGCGATGCAGGGGCGGCGGCCAGGGCCTCGGGCGCCAGATGCAGGCGGATCCAGCTGACGCGGCCGGTGGCATCCTCGGCCGGGCCGTAGTCGAGACGGCCGCTCAGCGCGATCGGCCCGGCCCGGTGCGCGACCAGGTGCGCACGCTGCGACTCGGGCAGCAGCACGGTGACGGTGGAAGGCGGCAGGTCATCGGCTTCGCCATCCGCATGCTCGGCCATGGCCACGGGGCGCGGCGTGAGCAGGAACTGGCCGGCCTGCGACTGCTCGCGTTGCACCATGAAGCCCACCAGCCGGACCTCGTGGCCGGCGGCGGCTTTCAGTTTGGCCGTGGGCTCGAGCCCGCGCGGGCCGATCGGTGAAGAGAAAAAATCAGAAAAGCTCAGCTCGACCGGCGCGGCCGGCGCCATCAGCGGCAGCAGGCCCAGCACACCAGCGAGCAGCAGAACGGGCAAACGCATGCAGGCCCCAGTCAAAGGGCTGCATGCTCGCGTTGCTGTGTGTCAAACCGATGACGAAGGCGTCGGCATTCGGGCCGAGCGCCGGGCCGCTCCCTAGCCGGCCCGCTCTGGCGATGTGCTCGCGGCTCGATGCCGCGAGCATCGCCGTCCCCTCGGGGGACCGACCAAGCGCGCCCGCGTTCAGCGAGGCGCGACTGGGCGAGGGGCTTCAATATCCGGCGGCCAGGCCGCTGTTGCGCCGTGGATCATTGGCGCCGTAATAGCGGTTCTTGCCCACCGGCTTGCCGCCCAGCTTGGGCGCGCCAACCAGGATGCTGGCGAGGTGGTTGGCCGGCTGCGGGTCGGCGAACTTCTGGCCCCAGCCCTCCAGGATCCTGCGCGTGTCGGGCGACAGCGCATTCACCTCCACGTTGGTCGCCTCGGGCAGCCATTGCTGGTGGAAGCGCGGCGCGTCCGTTGCCTCCTGCACGTCCATGCCGTAGTCGATGACGTTGATCATCGTGTGCAGCACCGCCGTGATGATGCGGCTGCCGCCCGGCGTGCCGACCACCATCACGGTCTTGCCATCCTTGGTGACGACGGTCGGGCTCATGGAGGACAGCGGCCGCTTGCCCGGCTCGATGCGGTTGGCCTCGCCCTGCACCAGGCCATAGAGGTTGGGCACGCCGATCTTGGCGGTGAAGTCGTCCATCTCGTCGTTCAGCAGCACGCCCGTCTTGGCGGCGGTGACGCGGGCACCGAACCAGTCATTCAGCGTGTAGGTCACCGACACGGCATTGCCCCATTTGTCGACGATCGAATAGTGCGTGGTGTTGCTGCCCTCGTGCGGTGACACCCCGGGCTTGATGTCCTTGGACACGCCGGCCCTGTTCGGGTCGATGACGGCGCGCAGCTTGGCCGCGTAGTCCTTGCTGAGCAACCGCTCCAGCGGGTTCTTGACGAAGTCCGGGTCGCCCAGATAGCTGTTGCGGTCCACATAGGCGTGGCGCATGGCCTCGATCTGGTAGTGCACGGCCTGCGCGGAGCGGAAGCCCAACTCCTTGAGCGGATAGCCCTCCAGGATGTTGAGGATCTCGCAGATGATGACGCCGCCCGAGCTGGGCGGCGGCGCCGAGACCACGTGATAGCCGCGGTAGTCGCATTCCACCGGCGGCAGTTCGCGCGTCTTGTACTGGTCGAGGTCGGCCTGGCTGAGGATGCCCTTGCCCGCCTGGCTGGACGCGACGATGGCGGCGGCCACGGGGCCTTTGTAGAAGCCCGCCTCGCCCTGGTCGCGGATGGCCTTCAGCGTGGTGGCCAGGTCTTTCTGCACCAGCTTCTCGCCGACCTGGAAGGGCTCGCCCTTGTTCAGGAAGATGGCCGCCGTGGCCGGATCCTTGCGGAAGTCGTCGGTGGCCGTGTGCAGCATGTCGATGTCGCCCTGGTCCAGCACGAAGCCCTGCTCGGCGTAATGGATGGCCGGCGTGATGACGGCGGGGCGCTTCATCGTGCCGTACTTGGCCAGCGCGTACTCCAGGCCGGACACGCTGCCTGGCACGCCCACGGCGAGATGGCCCTTGGTGCTCAAGCCCTTGATGACATTGCCGTCCTTGTCGAGGTACATATTCGCCGTGGCAGCCAGCGGCGCCTTCTCGCGGAAGTCGAGGAAGGTCTTGCGGCCGTCGGCCAGCTGCACGGTCATGAAGCCGCCGCCGCCGAGATTGCCCGCGGCCGGGTAGACGACGGCCAGCGCATAGCCCACGGCCACCGCGGCATCCACCGCATTGCCGCCGTCCTTCAGCACGTCGACGCCAACGCGCGTGGCCAGGTGCTGGGCCGTGACCACCATGCCGTTCTCGGCGGCCACGGGGGCCTGCGATGCCGCCTGCGCGAAGGTCGCCACGTACAGGAAAGCGGCCGCGATCACGGCAGGCTGCATCAGCTTCGTCATGGATCTCATATCAGGGTCTCCGTCAAGCAATGACGCAGACCCTAATGCCTCGGCCCGTGCAGGGCCATCCCATCGATCGCTCAGAGGCCCGACCAGTACAGCAGCCCCCAGGCCAGCGCAGCAAGCGACGCCGCCACCGCCGCCAGCGGCCACGGCGTGGGGCCCGCCGACGCGGCCGTAGCGCCGGGTTGATGCCCGGCCCACATCCCCCGCAGCAGGGGCCGGCGCCGCACGAACACATAGACGCCGATGGCCACCAGATGCAGTCCCAGCCAGGCATAGAGCAGCTTGGCCGCGAGCTTGTGCCAGCCCGTCAGCTTGAGGCTCAGGTCCTCGGCTATCCAGCCCGACCAGGGTCCGGCAAAGCCGATCTCGTCATTGCCGAACAGGCCGGTCAGCACCTGGGTGACCAGCAGGGCCAGCACGGCGAAGACCGACAGCGCTCCCAGCGGGTTGTGGCCCAGGCCCTGCCAGCGTCCGCGCAGATAGGCCCAGATGCGCCCGGGCGTGGGCCAGAACTGCGCGAAGCGCGCATAGCGTGTGCCCCACAGGCCCCAGCCGAGGCGGAACACCAGCAAGGCCGCGATGGCCTGGCCGGCGCGCGCATGCCAGCTCATCCAGGCGCCACCGGCCAGGCCAGTGGCTATTGCCCCGCTGACCAGACCCACCAGCGCCCAGTGGAAGACGCGCAGCGGCAGGTCCCAGACCGCGACATCGCCAGGTGCTTCAGGGCTGGCGGGCGGCTGCGACATCCGTGCTCCCTGCAGCCTGCGCGCGCGGCTGCGGCGGCTGGATGTGGGCGACGGCCTTGCCGCCTTCGTTTTCATAGTCTTCGCTGCCGGTGGCGCCGGCAATCTTGTAGCCCTTCTCGGCCAGGATGTCACCCGCGCGGCCGGCACGCACCGCGTGGTTGGACACCGTCAGGATGGCGCGATCCTTGGGCAGATAGGCCAGGTGCTTTTCCAGATCCTTGTTCTGGATGTTGAGGAAGGCCGGGAAGCTGCCGTACTTGATCAGCTCGTCGGGGCGGCGCAGGTCCAGCACCAGCAGCTTGTCCGGCTGRGCCAGCAGCGCATCGACCTCGGCAGCCTTCAGGCGCTTGGTCTTGTACTTCCATTCAGCGGCGGCGGCCGGTGCGGAAGCGGCAGTCTGGGCTTGTGCGACGGCGGTCAGGCCGACCAGGGCGGCAAGGGCCAGGGCGTGCAGTGTTTTCATGGTGAGGTCCAAGGGAGTGGCAGACCTCGGGAGCAGCGCAGCTTCCGTGCCAGCCCGCAGGCCATGAAAACCACGCCGCGAGGCTCAGAACTGCGCCTTCACGCGCAGCACCTGCTGTGGCGCTGTTGAGTTCGCAACAGCGCCCACGCCCCCGCCCTCCGCGAGCGGGGCCGCAAGCGTTCAAAACGGGCCCAAACCCCGCTTGCCAACGCGAAGCGCAATTGCTTAGACGCCCAGCGTATTGGGCACGCTCCCTGCAATGAAGTGATAGCTCCAGCTCTTTCGATCACTCCATTCCATGACGACAAAACACCGCCTTCGCCTCCGCCCCCTGACCGCCCTCATCGCGACCCTTGCCGCCGGCAGCGCCCTCGCCCAGGAAGCCACCGCCCCTGCAGAAGAACCCGCACAGCAAGCCCTCGGCGCCGTCACCGTGCGCAGCCGCAACCGCATCGAGAAGCTGCAGGACGTGCCCCTGTCCATCTCCGTCATCCAGGGCGCCGAGCTGGACCGCCTGGGTTCCGTGGGCATCGACGACATCACCAAGCGCGCCGCCAACGTCAGCTGGAACCTCGGCAACCAGCGCACCAGTTCCATCTCCATCCGCGGCATCGGCAAGATCGGCCAGACCGAGGCGCAGGACCCGAGCGTCGGCATCATCGTGGACGGCGTCTCCTACGCCTACAACGCGCTGACCTCCAGCTTCGACTTCGTCGACATCGACACCATCGAAGTCACGCGCGGCCCGCAGGGCACGCTGCTGGGCAAGAACGCCAGCGTCGGCAACATCATCTTCTCGACCAAGCGCCCCAGCTTCACGCCGACGGCCGACTTCACGCTGGGCTTTCGCCAGCGCGACGGCCTGTTCGCCACCGCCGCCATCGGCGGCCCCATCGTCGACGGCCTCATCGCCTGGCGCGGCACCTTCTCGGCCAACCGCGGCGCCGGCGACATCAAGAACGCCTACAACCGCGACGTCAGCTACACCAACACCGACCGCATCTCGGGCCGCGTGCAGTTCCTCGTCACGCCCTCGCCCGACTTCAAGGCCCGCTTCGCCTTCGACCTGCAGCCGCGCGCCGGCGAGACCACCAACGGCCGCAGCTTCCCCGTCATCAACCCGCCGACCACCTACTCCAACGGCGCGCCCATCACGACGGTCACCAACGAGCAGCGCCTGGGCCGCCGCTGGTTCAAGGACAACACCGGCTATTCGCTGGCCGACTACCAGAACCTGCTGACCACCGACTCCGTGCGCGGCCTCGTCACCGGCAGCTCGGGCGCCACGGCCGACCTGAACTGGCAGCTGGGCAGCCACACGCTGACCTCCATCACCGCCTTCAAGAGCTATCACTTCGACGCGGTCAATGACGACGCGACGCCGTTTGATGTCTATCGCAATGCCGGCGGCTTCTGGAACGACTACCGCCAGGCCACGCAGGAGCTGCGCCTGACGTCGGCTCAGGGCGGCTTCGTCGACTACCAGGCCGGGCTCTACTTCATCAAGGTCGACAACACCGCCGACTACCGCCGCTGGTGGGGCAACGACGCCGGCGCCTGGTTCGCCAGCGCGGCGCAATACAACCGCCTGGACGCCGACGGCGCCGGCCGCGACCTGCTGCGCAACAGCCTGGCCAATGTGAAGGCCTCCTACAACAGCCCGACCGGCGTGCAGGACATCCGCAACAAGAGCGCTGCCATCTTCGCCCAGGCCAACTGGCATTTCAGCGAGGCGCTGACGCTGACGACCGGCGCTCGCCTGACCCGCGAAGACCGCCGCAACGACGGCACCAGCCGCATCACCAGCGACGGCAGCGCGCCCGAGCTGAACCCGTCCATCGTCAACGGCGTGCTGCTGGGCGGCTTCGACAGCTATCTGAACACCGGCGCAGCCAAGTGGGTCAAGAACGGCATCGTCGTGCCGGCCGGTACCGCAGGCGCCGTGCTGGCCGCGGCAGGCACCGCCGGCGCGCCCTCGGTCACGCTGACGACCGACACCACCAACGCCACGCTCAGCAGCAGCGCCCTGGCCGCCGCCGACAAGGCCGCCGCCAAGTACTTCGGCGCCGCCAACTGGAATGCGCTGACCGTCGCCCAGAAGCGCCAGCTCGCCGACGCCCAGGCCATCCGCAAGACCAATGTCGGCGTGCTGTTCCCGACGACGGCGGCCGAGCCCTTCAAGGCGACGCAGCCGGCCTGGGTGCTGAGCCCCAGCTACAAGTTCAACCGCGACCTGACGGGCTACCTCTCGCTGCAGCACGGCGAAAAGGCCGGCATCGCCCAGTTCGTCAACGGCATCTCCTCGCCGGTCAAGGCCGAGAAGACCGACAGCCTGGAAGCGGGCTTCAAGTCGGCGCTGTTCAACAAGACGCTGATCCTGAATGCCGACGTCTTCCTGACCCGCATCAAGGACTATCAGCAGAGCGTGCGCGTCGTCGACAGCTACACCACGGCGCTGAACAACGACGGCACCTTCTACTACACCAGCACCACCGGCAACGTGCCCAAGGTCGAGGTCAAGGGGCTGGAGATCGACGGCGTCTACGGCGGCATCCGCGACCTGACCGTGCGCTTCTCGGCGGCCTACAACGACGGCAAGTACAAGTCCTTCCCCAACGCCGCCCAGCGCACCGAGGACAACTTCCCCGGCGCCTCGCCCTATGCCGACCAGAGCGGCAAGCCGCTGGCCGGCTCGGCCAAGTACACCGGCAACATCGGCGTGGACTACCGCCAGCCGGTCTGGGGCGACAAGGAGATCAACTACACAGGCAATGTCGCCTTCTCCTCGTCCTACTACTCGGACGTCGGCCTGTCGGCCTACTCGGTGGTGCCCAAGAGCACGACGGTGGACGCCGGCATCGGCTTCGGCACGCGCAACAAGAGCTTCAACGTCAGCCTGATCGTCAAGAACCTGTTCAACGACGACACGGTGCGCTCCATCAGCAGTACCAGCTACGCGCCGGCCATCCCGCGCAGCGTGGGCATCCAGTTCATGGCCAGGTTGTAAGCACTGTTGATCCGCCAACAGCGTTTCAACAGCGCTGTTGGCGCCCCCGCAAACCTGCCCTGTTTTCGGCCCGATTCGCGCCGTTTTCGCTGGCGCGCTTATTGCGCTGACCCTTCCAGTTCGTCCTTGTCATTTCCCCGGGAGACCTACGTGCCCAAGTTCCGGATTGCCCCTCTCGCCCTCGCCGCCCTGCTGGCCGGCGTCGCCACCCTCAGCCCCGCCGAAGACTACGCGCCGCCCGGCGGCTTCGTCAAAGGCAGCGAGCGCCCCTGGTCCTACACGCCGCTGAACACGCAAGTCGCCACGCCGGCCCTCAAGGCCAAGGCCTGGGTGCGCCAGCCGCTGGACGCCTTCGTGCTCGCCAAGCTCGAGGCGCAGGGCATCGCGCCTTCGCCGGAAGCCGACCGCCATGCCTACATCCGCCGCGCCACGCTCGATGCCTGGGGCATCCTGCCCACGCCCGAGGAAGTGAACGCCTTCGTGGGCGACAAGTCGCCCAAGGCGCACGAGAAGCTCGTCGAGCGCCTGCTGGCCTCGCCGCGCTATGGCGAGCGCCAGGCGCGCCGCTGGCTGGACCTGAGCCGCTACGCCGACAGCGACGGCTACAACACCGACGGCACCCGGCCCAACATCTGGCGCTACCGTGACTACGTCGTCAACGCCTTCAATGCCGACAAGCCCTTCGACCGCTTCGTCAAGGAGCAGCTGGCCGGCGACGAGCTCTGGCCCGAGCGCACCGAGGCGCTGATCGCCACCGGCTTCCTGCGCAACCTGCCCGACGAGATCAATGCGCGCGATTTGAACCTGAAGAAGCAGGAGGTTGCCAACGACCTGACCGACACGGTGTCCGCCGTCTTCCTCGGCACGACGCTGGGCTGCGCCCAGTGCCACGACCACAAGACCGAGAAGATCACGCAGCAGGAGTACTACCAGTTCCAGGCCTTCTTCTCGAACGCGAGCTGGAAGGACGACGTCTCGCCGCTGACCGGCAAGGCGCTGGCCGACTACAAGGCCCAGCTCGCCAGGTGGGAAGACGCGACCCAGGACCTGCGCGAGCAGCGCGAGGCCATCCTCAAGCCCACCATCGACAAGCTGGAGACCGACCGCCTGTCGGGCTTCGTGCCGGCCACGCGCGACTCCATCAGCAAGCCGGCGGCCGAGCGCAACGCCTACGACCGCTGGATCTACCACCGCAACCTGTGGACCATGCAGGGCCGCACGCGCAACGCCGAGAACCAGCTCAAGACCAAGGACAAGGACGGCTACGCCAAATACCAGGCCCTGGGCGAGCAGCTGAAGAAGTTCGACGCGCTCAAGCCCAAGGACCCGGGCGCCATCTCGACGATGGCCGAGCTGGGCCCCGACGCGCCGCCGACCAAGGTGCTGTTCAAGGGCATCTACGACCGCCCGCTGCAGGAAGTGCAACCCGGCCTGCCGGCCCTGCTGACCGACAACACGGCACTGAAGATCGAACCGACGGCGACGTCCTCGGGCCGCCGCACGGCCCTGGCCAACTGGCTGGTCAGCCCCGACAACGGCCTGACGGCGCGCGTCTTCGTCAACCGCCAATGGGCCCAGGTCTTCGGCCGCGGCATCGTCGACACGACGGCCGACTTCGGCAAGACGGGCAGCAAGCCGACCCACCCCGAGCTGCTCGACAAGCTGGCCGCCGACTTCGTCAAGCAGGGCTGGAGCGTGAAGACGCTGCACAAGCAGATCCTGCTGTCCAGCACCTACCGCCAGGCTAGCTTGGCGCGCGAGGTCAAGCAGGATCCGGACAACAAGCTGCTGTGGGCCTTCCCGCGCCAGCGCCTGGAGGCCGAACAGTTGCGCGACTCCCTGCTGGCGGCTTCGGGCCTGCTGGAAGAGAAGCGCGGCGGACCGTCGGTCTACCCGCCCATCCCGCCCAACTTCGACATCGGCGGCCAGCGCAACCGCTGGCAGACCTCGGAGGACCCGCGCGACCACAACCGCCGCAGCCTCTACGTCTTCGTGCTGCGCAACTCGCCCTATCCGCTGCTGGAAACCTTCGACTGGGCCAACCCGCAGTCGCCGCACTTTCGCCGCGACGTGACGACGACGGCCCCGCAGGCCCTGGCCCTGGTCAACAGCGACCTGGTGCTGGGCTGGAGCCAGGCCCTGGCGGGCCGCGTCATCCAGGAAGCACCGGCCAGCGAGTCCGCCAGGATCGACCGCGTCTACGAGATCCTGTTCTCGCGCAAGCCGACGGCCCAGGAAAAGGAGCGCCTCACCGCCTTCCTGAACGCCCAGGAGGCCCTGCAGACGGCCCAGGCCGGCGAGGTCAAGAAGCCGCATCTGCCCGAAGGCTGGGGCGTGGACCCCAAGCTGGCCAAACAGATCGACGGCTTCTACAAGGCCGCCTACAAGCGCGAACCCGATCGCTACGAGCGCACGGCCTTCCTGAGCTATCTGGACCAGCAGGCCGCCAAGCGCAAGAAGGGCGATGGCGGCGACGACTCGGCGGATGACGGTGGCGGAGCCGCTCCGGCCACCACGGCGGCGGCCATCAGCGGCACCCCCATCAAGGGCGCCAGCAAGGCCCGCGCCGCCGCCTTCGTCGACCTGGTCCACACCCTGGTCAACACCAACGAATTCACCTATCGCTTCTGAGGTTTGAAATGAGCCATCACCACCATTCCCGCCGCCACTTCCTCGGCACGGCCGTCGGCTCC
Organism: Roseateles sp. P1_C1_2; assembly: GCF_056406535.1. NCBI lineage: Bacteria > Pseudomonadati > Pseudomonadota > Betaproteobacteria > Burkholderiales > Sphaerotilaceae > Roseateles > Roseateles sp. P1_C1_2. The sequence goes on along the minus strand of NZ_JBFUAB010000033.1, from coordinate 59,714 downwards.
GCAGCCGCAGGCGCCTTCGGTTTCGGCAGCTTCGGCGGCCTCTCGTCCGCCTTCGCCAGCGAGCTCTTCGATCCGACGCTGCCGCGCCAGCCCCACCACCCGGCCAAGGCCAAGGCCGTCATCTGGCTGCACATGGCCGGCGCGCCCAGCACGCTGGACCTGTTCGACTACAAGCCCGATCTCATCAAGCTGGCCGGTACGCCCCTGCCCGACAGCTTCGGCAAGGATCTGAAGACGGCCACCGACGGCGGCGTCGGCAACCTCTACGCCAGCAAGCGCACCTGGAAGCAGCATGGCGAGAGCGGCGCCTGGGTGTCGGACCTGCTGCCCAACATCGCCAAGCAAGCCGACGACATCGCCTTCCTGAAGGGCAGCAAGACCGAGGGCAGCACCCACGTCATCGCCTCACTGAAGTTGCACACCGCCGGCCTGGTGCCGGGCCGCCCTGCGCTCGGCTCCTGGGTGCAGTACGGCCTCGGCTCGGCCAACCCCGACCTGCCGGCCTTCGTCGTGCTGCCCACCGGCGTGGGCGCGGCCGGCGGCGGCCGTGGCGCCGTCATCTGGAGCAGCGGCTTCCTGCCCGCCGCCCTGCAGGGCACGCCCTTCCGCAAGGGCGACTCGCCCATCCTGCATCTGGCGCGGCCCGATGGCATCACCGAGAAGGAACAGCGCGCCCAGCTCGACCTGCTGCGTGCGCTGAACGGCGAGCATGCCGAGCGCTACCCCGGCGACACCGAGCTGATCGCCCGCGCCAAGAGCTATGACCTGGCCTACCGCATGCAGAGCTCGGCACCCGAAGCGGTGGATTTCAGCAAGGAGACCGCTGCGACGAAGGCCGCCTACGGCATCGGCACCAAGGAGACCGACGAGTACGGCACCGCCCTGCTGCGCGCCCGCCGTCTGGTGGAGCGCGGTGTGCGCTTCGTGCACGTCATCTCCGGCGCGCCGGACAACAGCGTGGATTCGTGGGATGCGCATAACAACCTGGAGAAGAACCACGCCGTCATGTGCAAGCAGGTGGACCAGCCTGTGGGTGCGTTGTTGGCGGACTTGAAGGCCCGTGGCCTGCTGGAGACGACCCTCGTCGTCTGGGCCTCGGAGTTCGGCCGCACGCCGTATGGGCAATCGGGCAACGGGCGGGATCACAACCCTTGGGGCTATACGCAGTGGATCGCCGGCGGCGGCATCAAGCCGGGAACGTATGGCGGCACGGACGAGATCGGGTTGCGTGCGGCGACGGGTGTGGTCGACACATATGACCTGCAGGCGACGCTCTTGCATCAGCTGGGGCTGAACCACAAGAAGCTGGTGTTTGCGCATCAGGGTCGGGCGGAGAAGGCGACGACGGTGTTTGGGGATGTGATCAAGGAGATCCTGGCTTAAGCGCGGTTGCTCTTGCGATGCGGTCTGCCTCATCGATGCATTGCCGGGAGTCCGTCCCGGCGGCCGGGTAACTTTCTTCTGCGGGGCCAGAAGAAAGTCACCAAAGAAGAGGCCCTGAACCGCACACGAGCACCACATGCACGAGCTGCGCCGTGCAACAGCCGACTGCCCGACGCCCACAAGCGAACCGCTGCGCTCTCGCACACGACTTGTGAAGAGCGCCATCCATCGGATCTGCGGGCCGTTCGACGCGCGGCTGCACGCCGGGCTCATCAAAACAGCCCAATGCAGCGTCGCTCGGGCGACGCGGCTGTTCGGTATTTCCTGATGAGCACGGCGTGCAGCCGGCGTTAAGCGGCGTGAAGGAGCAATGGATGGTGATCGTCACAGGGACAGCAGCGAGAGCGCAGCGGGTCGCGTGTAGGCGCGGCCCAGTTCCGAGCACCGCGAGCGCATGCCGCCGCTCGAGTGCGGATTGCATTGAGCGCTCCTCTTTTGGTGACTTTTCTCTGGCGCGTCAGAGAAAAGTTACCCGCCCTGCCGGGGCGGACTCCCGGCTCACTGCATCGGGTCGAAAGGCTCTCCGCAAAAACAAACGAATGAACTTCTCGAGACACCTAGCCGTCCTCCCCGTGCTCATTGCAACCACCGTCTTCGCCGCACAAGCCGATCTCAGTGCCGACGACATGCGCACTGCCGAAGACACGCTGCGCGACCTGGACTCCAACGTCAGCCTGCAGAACCGCAAGGCCCTGGACGAGGCGCGTGAACTCGCGCGCTTCTTCCAGCAGGTCGGCGCCCACTACACGGCCCAGCCCGATGCGGCCCGCGGCGTCGACTTCGCGCGCAAGTCGCAGGACCACGCCCAGGCCATCGCCGCCGCCGTCGAGGCCGGCAACTACGACGCCGCGCAGGACGCACTCAGCGACTTGACGCGCAGCTGCAAGGCCTGCCACGAGGTCTACAAGATCAGGAAATGACAGCTCGCTTCCTCATCTCCATCGCCCTGCTCGCCGCGCCGCTCTGCCACGCCGCCTCCAAGCTCGACCTCGGCATCTGGATGCGCGCCATCGACCACAAGTCGGTCAGCGTGCAGAAGGCCCTCGCCGCCGGTCGCCACGACGAGGCTGCGGCCGATGCCCAGGCCCTGCAGAAGCTCTATGCCGACATGACGACCTTCTTCGAGAAGGACTACCCGGCCGCCGATGCGGTCGGCTTCTCGCGCGACGGCGAGCGTCAAGCGGCCGCCATCACCACGGCGCTGGCCGCCGGAGATGTCACCGGCGCCAAGGGCGCCGCGCGCGCCATCGCCCTCGCCTGCAACGACTGCCACGACCCCTACAAGCCTTTGCCATGAAGCATTTCGCCTTCGCGCTGCTCGCCCTCGCAGGCACCGCCCATGCGGCCCTCAAACCCGGCGATGCCGCCCCCGACTTCCGTGCCACCGCGGCGCTGGCCGGCAAGACCATCGACGTCCAGCTCAAGGACGCCCTCGCCAAGGGCCCCGTCGTCGTCTACTTCTATCCGGCCGCGTTCACGGGCGGCTGCAATCTGCAGGCTCACGAGTTCGCCGAGAACCTGGCCCGCTTCACCGCCGCCGGCGCCAGCGTCATCGGCGTGTCGGGCGACGGCCTCGAGCGCCTGCGCGAGTTCTCGGCCGACCCCGAGACCTGTGCCGGCAAGCTCGCCGTCGCCTCCGACGCCGACGGCAGGATCGCGCGAGCCTTCGACATCGCGACCACCGCGACACCGGCCGGCCGCAAGACCACCCAGGGCCAGGACATCACCCATGCCCGCGCCGAGCGCACCAGCTTCGTCATCGGCCGCGACGGCCGTGTGGTCGCCACCGTCGGCGGCCTGGCCCCCGCCGCCAACGTGGCCGCCGCCCTCGCCGAGGTCGAGCGCCTGGCCGGCCGCTGATCCCTTTCCCCACTCATCCAACACAACGATGAAATCACTTTGCCTCATCACCGCGGCACTGCTGGCCACCACCGCCCAGGCCCAGCAGGCCCCCAAGCCCGAACAGCTCATCAAGTGGCGCCAGTCGGCCTACCAGGTCATAGGCTGGAACACCGGCCGCGTGAAGGCCAATGTCGACGGCGCCTACAACAAGGACGACGTCATCCGTGCGGCGAACACGATCGCCGCCGTCGCCAATGGCGGCCTGCCGACCCTGTTCGCCGCCGGCACCGACAGCGGCAAGGGCTGGCATGACACCTCGGTCAAGGCCACGCTGTTCAGCGATGCCTCCGGCGCCGCCGCCGCCCAGGCCGCCTTCGGCAAGGAAGCCAACGAACTGGCCCGCATCGCCCAGGGCGGCGATGTGGCCGCCGTCAAGGCCCAGCTCGCCGCCCTGCAAAAGACCTGCAAGGCCTGCCACGACGATTACAGGAATTCCAACTGATCATGAAGACTTCACTCCTCGCCACGGCCCTGCTGTTCGCGGGCGCCGCCCAGGCCCAGACTCCGCCGGCCGCGGCCGCCAGCGCCCCGCCCCCACCGCCCTTCAGCTTCTTCGTCACCAGCAGCGGTGGCGGCCAGGGCGCCAACTATGGCGGCCTCGAAGGCGCGGACGCGCATTGCCAGAAGCTGGCCGACGCGGCCGGCACGCCGTTCAAGACCTGGCGCGCCTACCTGAGCACCCAGGGCACCGGCGCCGTCAATGCCCGCGACCGCATCGGCAAGGGCCCCTGGACCAATGTGCGCGGCCAGGTCATCGCGCGCGACGTCGGCCATCTGCACGGCGACACGCTGGAGCAGGCCCAGCTCGGCAGCAACCTGACGCGCAACACGGCGCTGACGGAGAAAGGCGAACGCCCCAAGGCCGCTGGCGATACGCCCAACGAGCACGACATCCTGACCGGCTCCACACCCGAGGGCCGGGCCTACCCGGACAGCGCCGACAAGACCTGCCGCAACTACTCGTCCGGCGCCGAGGACGGCTCCGTGCAACTCGGCCACTTCGACCGCACCGGCGGCGGCAATGCGTCCTGGAACTCCGCCCACGGCAGCCGCGGCTGCAGCCAGCCCAAGCTGGTGAGCACCGGCGGCGCGGGCCTGCTGTACTGCTTCGCGGCGAACTGAACGCGCAAAGGACCGTCGGCGCTTCGCGGCGTCGACGGGAAAGCTGAGCGGCCCCGTTGGGATGGTTATCCTGCCGCCCCATGTACGCGCCCTTCTTCGGCTTGAAACAAGCGCCGTTCTCGATCGCGCCGGACCCGCATTACCTGTTCATGAGCGAGCGCCACCGCGAGGCGCTGGCCCACCTGCTGTATGGGCTGGACGGCGGTGGCGGCTTCGTGCTGCTGACCGGCGAGATCGGGGCCGGCAAGACCACGGTCTGCCGCTGCTTCCTGGAGCAGATCCCGGCGAACTGCAACGTCGCCTACATCTTCAACCCCAAGCTCACCGTCACCGAGCTGCTGCAGGCGATCTGCGACGAGTTCCACGCCGCGGTGCCGCCGGGCGCGCGGACGGTGAAGGACTACGTCGACCCGCTCAACGCCTTCCTGCTGGCGCAGCACGCGGCCGGGCGCAACAACGTGCTCATCATCGACGAGGCGCAGAACCTCTCGGCCGACGTGCTGGAGCAGTTGCGCCTGCTGACCAACCTGGAGACCAGCGAACGCAAGCTGCTGCAGGTGGTGCTGATCGGCCAGCCCGAACTGCGCGGCATGCTGGCCCGGCCCGAGCTGGAGCAGCTGGCGCAGCGCGTGATCGCGCGCTTCCACCTGGGCGCGCTGTCCGAGGCTGAAACGGCGCAGTACATCCGCCACCGCCTGAACGTGGCCGGCCTCACTGGTGCCCTGCCCTTCGACGCCAAGGCGCTGCGCCTGATCCACCAGCTCACCCGCGGCGTGCCGCGCCGCATCAACCTGCTGTGCGACCGCGCGCTGCTGGGCGGCTATGCCAGCGGCCAGGCCCAGGTCACGCCGGCCATCGTCCGCCAGGCCGCGGCTGAAGTGTTCGACGCGCAGCTCACCCCTGCCCGACGCCGGCGCAAGCGCAAGTCGGACCCGGTCGGCCTGAGCCTGCTGGTGCTGGCCGCGGCCCTGGCCGGCGCAGGGCTGACCTGGGCGCTGCAACAGTCATCGAAGGCGGGTCGCAACGACAAGGCCGACACCGCCAAGGTCGCCGCGCCAGCCTCAGCCGCGTCTTCCTCCGCGAGCGCGGCCTCGGCCGCGGCTTCCGCCACCAGGCCCGCCTCAGCGGCCGGCAGCATCGAGCCGCTGCGCCTGGCCGACTGGACACCGCAGGAGAGCGACGCCTGGGCCGCATTGGCCCAGCGCTGGGGCTTGCCGCTGCCAGCCGACGTCGACCCTTGCACCGCTGCCGCACAGCGCGGCCTGCAGTGCTACCGCAGCAGCAGCGGCAGCCTGTCGCTGATCCGCCTGATCGACCGCCCGGTGCTGCTGACGCTGCAGCGCCCGGGCCAGCCGCCGGCGCTGGCCGCGCTGGTGGGGCTGGATGGGCAGCAGGCCACGCTGCTGGTGGACGGCAAGCCGCGCCGGGTCGCGCTGCCGGAACTGGCCGGTGCCTGGCGTGGCGAGTTCAGCACCTTCTGGCGCATGCCGCCGGGCTACGCCAACCGCGGCGACAACATGGGTCCTCTGCGCAACTGGCTGGCCGAGCAACTCGCCCGCGTGCCGGGCATCGCCGCGCCCGCCAGTGCCGCCTCCACACCGCCAAGCTTGAACGAGCTGACCCGCCAGGTCCAGGCTTTCCAGGCCAGCCAGGGCCTGCAGCCGGACGGCCGCGTCGGTCCCATCACGCTGATGCAGATCAACCGGGCCGCCGGCGTGGCCGAGCCGCGCCTGGACGTGGCGCGCTGACCCCAGAATCGAGCGACCAACCACCATGTCCTACATCCTTGACGCTCTGCGCCGGGCCGAGGCCGACCGCGAACGCGAGCGTGGCCAGGTGCCGGGCCTGCACACCCAGCCCCCTTCCGGCAGCGCAGCGGCACGCGGCGCCGGCCGGCGCCGCTGGCTGCCCTGGGCCGGCGGCGGCCTGCTGCTGCTGGCCGGCATCGGCGCCGGCAGCTGGTGGGCGAGCGGCCAAAACCCAGCCCCCGCGCCGGCTCCATTGCCTGCACCACGAGTCGCGCCCCTCACCCCACCCGCGCCGCAGGCCGCCAGCGGGCCTCTGCCGCAGCCTGCGGCCTCGGCCTCGCCCTATCTGCCGCCCGCGCCACCGCCGGCCGCCGTGGCCGCTGCGCCGCTGCCACGGCCCGCCAACGTGGCCGCGCCGGCACCGCTGGCCGAAGCCCCCATTCCGCGGCTGTCCGAACTGCCCGAGAGCCTGCGCCGCGAGCTGCCCAAGCTGGTGATCAGCGGCTCGGTCTATTCCGACGACCCGGCCAGCCGCTTCGTCATGGTCAATGGTGAGGTGATGCGCGAAGGCGCCAAGCTGGGTGCCGACCTGGTGCTGGAGCAGATCGGCCCGCGCGAACTGGTGCTGCGCTTCAGGGGCCAGCGCTACCGGCACCCCGTCTAGGCCAGGCCAAGGCGACGGGCACCGCATTTGCCGACACCGGTCGACACGGCCGACAGGAGATTCCGATGAGCTCGCCCTCACGCTATGCCAGCGACGAACCAACGCGCGCCGACGTCGACGCGATGGCGGGAGCCACCGTGCTCGAGTTCGGCGCCAACTGGTGCGGCATCTGCCAGGCCGCTCAAGGGGTCATCAGCGCAGCGCTGGCCGACCCTGTGGCGCCCGCACCCTTGCGGCACCTGAAGATCGAGGACGGCCGCGGGCGGCCACTGGGCCGCTCCTTCGGCATCAAGCTGTGGCCCACCCTCGTCATGCTGCAGGACGGCCGCGAGGTTGCGCGCGTGGTGCGGCCCGGCGGCTCGGCCGAGATCGCCGACGCGCTGGCGCGCCTCAGTTGAAGAACGCCAGCAGGATGGGTGCCAGCACCTGGGCGCTGACGTCATGGGCCTGGCCCTCGACCACCCGGCGCTGGGCGCCCGGGATGGCCTTGGCCAGCTTGTCGGCCGTCGGGCGCATGAAGGGCATGGGGCCCAGGCTGGCGCCGCCGTCCATCACCAGGGTGGGCACCTTCACCTGGGCGGCGATGCCCACCGGCACGGAACGGTCGTCCCCCAGCAGCGCGTTGTCGTAGGCCAGCGTCGGCGCCATCTTCAGCATGCCCGGCCAGGCCGGTGACGCCTTCATCTTCGCCAGCGCTGCGTCGGGGGCACCCACGAACTTCATGAAGGACGTGACGGCCTCGGCGCGCTGGTCGGCCGCGAGCTGCCTGTCCAGGCTGGCCGTGAAGGCCTTCCATTCCCTGGCCGCGCCCTCGGCTTCGCTGTAGGGTGGCTCGTAGAGGGCCAGCTTCCTGACCTTGCCACCGAGCAGGGCCGCCGCCTGCAGCGCCAGCGCGGCGCCAGAGGACTTGCCATACAGATAGGCCGAGCCGCCGGCGCTGTCGATGAGGGCCTCGATGTCCTCGACCTCGCGCCTGACCGCATAGGGCTTGCCGTCCCCGCTGTCGCCCCGGCCGCGTCGGTCATAGCTGTAGACCGTGAGGCGCGCCGCCAGCAGCTGGGCCAGCTCGGCGGCGCCCGCGCGGTCGGACAGTGCGCCACCCACGACGATGACCGCCGGGCCCTTGCCCAGCTTGTCATAGGCGATCCGGGTGCCGTCCCGGGACTGGACCGCCTGGGCGGCCCTGCCCGGCTCGGTGCGCGGCGCCTGCGCAGGCGGCTGGGCCTGGGTCAACGACGCCAGAGACAGCAGCGCGGCGAGCCAGGCGGCGGAAAGCAGTGAGGGTGCGGCATGCATATGTTTCTCCTGCCATGGACGACAGCAAGTGCCGGCAATCGGCGTGCCCCTCGGTGTTGATGAGCACGAGGCGTTGCCAGGCCGCCCGTCCCGCAAATCCGCAATTCGTCCGCCCCCGCCGGCGATCCATCGCCTGGCCCTCGCAGCGCGCGGCGTGGCTGCAGACACTGCAATCACTGACACAGCCAACCCACCGGAGCCCACCATGAACACCGCCGCCAAGACCTTCGTGATCGCCATCGCTTCCGTCACCGCCGCTGCCGCCATCGGCGTCGGCCTGGCCAACGGCACCGCAGCGCCCGCGACCGAGGTCGTGAAGCTGGAGCGCGTCGTCATCGTGGGCAAGCGCGCAGACACGACGCTGATCGCCAAGCTGCCGCGAGTCGTCATCGAAGGCCGCCGCAGCACCGCTGCCGAAACGACGCTGGCGGCGGCCCAGACCGCCGTCTGGCTGGTCTGACCCCTCCGCTGCTGTCAGTCACCCACCCGCCGCTGGCGGGTTTTCTTTTGGCGGCGCCCAAAGCGCGGCTGGCACACTCGGCGCATGCGACTCCTCCTGCGCCTCGCAGTGCTCGCCAGCCTGCCCTTCCTGGCCAGTTGCGCCAGCAACAGCAACTGCAGCGCGCCCTACGCCGCCTCGCCGCAGCTGCAGGACTGCCTCTTCGCCAACCCGCCCAACCCCGCGACCCCACCGGGCGCCAGCGGCTGGGCCATCTGGACGCGCTTCATCTTCGGCAGCAAGGTCGGCACGGTGCCGGTCGACGCTATTCCCGTGCGGCCGCTGACCACGGCCCAGCTCGAGGCGCTGGACCCGCAGGCCAACCACCTCGTGCGCCTCGGTCATTCCTCCCACCTGCTGAAGCTGGGCGGCAAGTTCTGGCTCATCGACCCGGTGTTCGGCGAACGTGCATCGCCGTTCAGCTTTGCCGGCCCGAAACGCTTCCACGCGCCGCCGCTGGCCTTGCAGCAGTTGCCGCCCATCGAGGGCGTCATCCTGTCGCATGACCACTACGACCATCTCGACGTACCCACCATTCGCTACCTCGCCTCACGGGCGCAGCGCTATTTCGTGCCGCTGGGCGTGAAGGCCCGCCTCGTGGAGATGGGCGTGCCCGCCGAGCGCGTGCAGGAGCTGGACTGGTGGCAGGGCGCCACGCATGCCGGCGTACAGCTGACGGCCACGCCGGCCCAGCATTTCTCCGGCCGCAGCTTGAGCGACCGCAACAGCACGCTGTGGGCCTCCTGGGTCATCCAGAGCGGCGAGCAACGCATCTTCTACAGCGGCGACTCGGGCTATTTCGGCGGCTTCAGGCAGATCGGCGAGCGCTTCGGCGGCTTCGACGTGGCACTGATCGAGAACGGCGCCTACGACGCCTACTGGCCCGCCGTGCACATGACGCCGGAAGAAAGCGTCAAGGCCTTCCAGGACGTGCGCGGCAAGCTGCTGTTCTCGGTGCACAACAGCACCTTCGACCTGGCCTTCCACACCTGGCAGGACCCGCTGAACCGGCTGGCCGACCTCGCCGAGGCCCAGGGCATTGCCCTGGCCACGCCCGAGATTGGCGAGGTGCTGACGGTGGGGCAGCCGCGCAGCAACAAGCGCTGGTGGGTGGGGCTGAAATAGCGCCCACGGATTGCCTAGTGGAATCGATTCCACCCTGCAACCCGGAAATCCACCCGAAACACGGCACTCCCCTAGGAAGTCCCCCAGGGGCTGTTGACAGCCCTGGAAGGCGTCCCGGATACTGATTTGGAACCGGTTCCAAATCAACAACGGAGACAAGACGTGGCAAGACGATGGTTGGTGGGCGGCACTGCCGCCCCGCTGGGCAGTTCCGCGCGCGGCGCATTGCTGGGGGGCCTGATGGGTGCGGCCCTGCTGGCCGGTTGCGGCGGTGGTGGCGGATCGCCCGCGCCCTCACCTGCCCCCAGCCCGGCGCCTGCGCCCGCCCCGGCTCCGGCACCCGCCCCAGCGCCCGGTGACAGCCTCACGCTGCTGAAGACCGACGGCGGCAAATGGGTCAACGCCAGCGGCAGCCAGGTGCTGCTGAAGGGCACCAACCTGGGCAACTGGCTGGTGCAGGAGTTCTGGATGATGGGCCAGGGCGGCAATGGCGTGACCGACCAATGCACCCTCGAAGCCAAGCTGACCGAGCGCTTCGGCTATGACGAGAAGGAGCGCCTGATCAAGCTCTACCGCGACAGCTGGATCACCACGCGCGACTGGGATCAACTGAAAGCCTTCGGCTTCAACATCGTCCGCCTGCCGATTCTGTGGAGCGTCATCGAGGACGAGAAGAAGCCCAAGACCCTGCGTGCCGACGCCTGGAAATACCTGGACTGGAGCATCGCCGAGGCCAAGAAGCGCGGCATCTATGTGATCCTGGACCTGCATGGCGCCCATGGCGGCCAGACGCCCAACGATCACACCGGTTGCGCCGGCCAGAACAAATACTGGACGGACACCGAAGCGCAGGAGCGCACGCGCTGGGTTTGGCAGCAGATCGCGACCAAGTACAAGGACGAGCCGGTGGTGGCGGCCTACGACCCGCTCAACGAGCCCTGGGGGTCAAGCGCCGAAGCGATGGTGACGCGCGTCGAAGACCTGTACAAAACCATCCGCGCCATCGACGACAAGCACATCGTCATGCTGCCCAGCCATTACGGCAGCATCGACGCCTACGGCAATCCGACGATCAAGGGCTTCACCAACGTCGCCTTCGAGATTCATCCCTACCCGGGCCTGTTCGGCGACAGACCCGGCGATTCCGCCTACATGGTCCACCGCGACTGGCTGCGCTGCGGCGCGACCGGCACCACCGGTGTTTGTGCCTACAACAAGCAGGTCAGCGACCTGAAGATCCCGCTGCTGGTGGGTGAATTCCAGCCCTGGCAGAGCGCCGGCCTGGACCTGGGCGGCCAGATCGGCCGCGCCACCTACGACACCTACGCCAGCTATGGCTGGGCGTCGACCTCCTGGGCCTACAAGCTGGTCAGCCCGGCGGGCGGCTCCGGCAAGGGCACCTGGGGCATGGTCACCAACGCCGTCAACACCAACTTCGATACCGGCGTCGGCATGGTGGCCAAGGCCAGCACCTGGGATTGCGCCGGCTGGGATGCCAGCTTCGCCAATGCCTGTGCGGTCAAGGCCGCCACGATCAAGGTGGGCGGCAGYGGCCGCAAGACCTACTACTTCGTCATCAAGAGCGGCGCGGTGGCCGGCAGCAATCCCGACGTGAGCTTCGACAAGATCAGCATCACCAACACCGCCACCAATGCCGAAGTGATCACCAACGGCGGCTTCGGCTCCAGCACGGGCTGGACCACGCTGACCGTCAGCGGCAGGTTGAACCTGGACTTCAACACCTCGGCCGCGGGCAAGACCCCGACCGGCAGCGAAGGCGCCGTGCTGCGGGTGACCCGCCCGGACGGCGTCACCGGCGAAGTCAACGGCGGCATCTATCAGGCCATCACGCTGGAAGGCGGCCAGACCTATGCATTGAGTGGCGTGTTCAAGGACAACGGCAGCGCCAACACCTGGGCCGAGATGTATCTGCTCGACAAGGAGCCGGTGCAGGGCAAGGACGTCATCGACATGAATGGCAAGGTGGACTTCACTGTCGCCACGGTCACTGAAATCGAGAACCTGTTCAAGAGCTATGCCACACAGGCCCTCGAGGTCCATTCGGGGCTGGCGCAATGGATGACGAGCGCCACCGCACCGGAGGTCTTCCAATTGCCGGCGCGCCCCGCCAATCTGAAGCTGACTGAAGGCGGCACCAGCAATGCGCTCAGCTGGAATGCCAGCACCGACGCCAAGGTCACGGGCTACAACGTCTATCGCAGCACCAGCGCCGGCGGCAGCTACACCAAGCTCGCCGAGAAAGTTGCCGCCAATGCCTACACCGACAGCACGGCTGTCAGCGGCGCTACCTATTACTACGTCGTCACTTCGCTGACCGCTGCCAACGAAAGCTATTACAGCGACGCTGCGAGCACCGCCATCCAATATGTGGCCGTACCCGCGACCCTCCAGGCCGAAGCCTTCACGGCCATGAGCGGCGTGGAACTCGAGAACTGCAGCGACACCGGCGGTGGCCAGGACGTGGGCCATTTCGATGCCGACGATTTCATCGAGTTCAAGATCAAGGCGGCTGCCGCCGGCAACTTCAGCATCGACTACCGCCTGGCAAGCGCCAACGGCAGCACCGGCTTCGAGGTCTGGGTGGATGGCGTCAAGGCGGTGGATGTGATGGCCGTCCCCAACACGGGCGGCTGGCAGACCTGGGTCACCCAAACCAGCGCCCCCTTCCCCATGACGGCCGGCAACCACACGCTGCGCCTGAAGTCCATCGGCAAGGAGTGGAATCTGAACTGGCTGAAGGTGAACGCCCAGTAGCTCAGCAGGGCCTGTCGCCCTCGATCGTCGTGCGGTGCAGGCGCCGCCGCAGATGGTCGGGGCAGCCGGCGGCCAGGTGCAGCACCGAGCGGTTGTCCCAGAACACCATGTCGTGCGGCTGCCAGCGGTGGCGGTACTGCAACTGGGGCAAGGTCGCGTACTGGAAGAGCTGCTGCAACAGCGCGCGGCTCTCGGCGTCGGGCAGGCCGACGATGCGCGTCGTGAAGTGCTCGCTGACGAAGAGACCCTGGCGCCCCGTCTCCGGGTGGGTGCGCACCACCGGCTGCACGACCGGCCTGACCTGGGCCACCTGCTCGTCGCTGAGCTTGGGCCGCCAGGGGCTGCGCTCGCGCAGGGCCTCGTACTTGGCGAGGTAAGAGTGCTCGGCCTGCAGGTGGCGGACCCGCGCCTGCAGTTCGGGCGGCAGCGCCTGCCAGGCCGCATGCTGGTCGGCGAACAGCGTGTCGCCGCCTTCACTGGGCAGCTCCTGGGCCAGCAGCATGGAGCCCAGGCTGGGCTTTTCCTTGTACGACAGGTCCGAATGCCAGAAGTAGCCCGCGTCGCCGAGGCCGACCGGTTGGCCGTTCTCGACGATGTTGGAGACGATGAGGATCTCCGGGTGGCCCTTCAGGTGGAACTGGTGCAACACATGGATCTCCAGCGCGCCGAAGCGCCGGCTGAAGGCTATCTGCTGCTCGGGCGTGATGCGCTGGTCGCGGAAGACCAGCACATGGTGATCCAGATGGGCGCGGTGGATGCGGCGGAAGTCGTCGTCATCGAGGGGCTGGCTCAGGTCCAGGCCCACCACCTCGGCGGCGAAGCTGCCGGGCAGGGGCTGGATGGCCGGGCGCTGGTGCGCGCCGACAGGCGGGCTGGCGGATTCAACAACGGTGCTCATCGTGGCTCTCATGCGCAAAACCCCGGCAGCTTAGGTCCGCAGCCTTCTGCGGCAAACGAATCAAAACACAAACGCTCATGCGCTTTGCGCACAAGAAAAAAGCCCTTCGACCGGCGCACCGGCCCGAAGGGCTGAATCCACCCTTGCGGGAGGAGGAGACAAACGAGGAAGCCCAGACCTTAACGCCCACGCCACGGCAGGACCAATCAAGTTTGCGACTGAACTCATAACAAAGCCGCTTTAGGGCTGGCGCACCGCCGCGCCGGCGCCCGCGCGGCTACCGGGTTCTCTCCCAGGCTGTCCCCAATCGAGAGGAGCGAACGCCGCCGACCTGGGAAAACCTGCGTACCGCCCACTGCGCATTGCCCGAATGTCGGCAGCGAGGCAATGCAGCCTCGAATCAAGGGGCACTTCATGAACTCAAGCCAGACTCACTGGACCCGCACCGTATTTCGGTGCACGACCTTGGCCCTGGCACTCGGCGCCGGACCCGCCCTGGCGGGCACCATCGTCTACGACAGCTTCGACGCGCCCGGCTATTCCCTCGCCGGCTATGGCGCCAAATGGGCCAACCCCTACGGACTCGGCGAAATGGCCGCTACCGACACGCGCGACTTCTCGGCAGGCAACTTTGCCATCAAGGCGCCGGTGTTCCAGACGGGCTATGACTTCAGCGTCTACGACCATCTCAAATACATCGCCACCAGCACGCAGACCTTCGCGGTGCCGACAGGCGGCTCGCTGACCTTCTCTTCCACCATCACCGCCACGGCTCACAACACGCAGGCGGGGGGCCGCGTCATCAGCGGCAACTACATCCAGAGTGGCCTGCCCTATTCGGCAACAGCGCTGGAAGGCCAGCAGGCCGGCGCCGTGATGAACATGATCGATTTCTCCACCGGCCAGCTGTTCGACTGGTTCATCTCCGGCTCGACCGCCTTCACGCTGATCGAACGCCTGCCGTCATCGGTCACCAACCCGGCACTGCTGCCGGGCGACGCGGGCTACGTCGGCATCGACAAGATGTACACACAGATCATCAGGCAGATCGACATCGGCCCCGGCCCGCACGTGGCGTCCATCAGCTACAGCGATGCCGGCAGCGTCAGCTACTTTCTCGACGGCGCGCTGGTGTCCCAGGTCGACAACGTCGGCATCCCGCTGGACCAGCAGGGCGCGAACTGGTCCGGCGTCTACCCCTCCTACGGCCCCGGCGAGGCCCTGGGCGGCAAGATCCGCAACCTGACCATCGGCCACGGCCTCTTCAGCCTGCTCGACGCCTTCCCCTTCCAGCACCCCGACCGGCCCGACCTGGCCGTCTCCATCCCGGTGTCGGAGCGCCTGTTCGGCCAGGGCATGGACGCCACCTTCGACAACTTCACCGTCACCGCGGTGCCCGAGCCGGGCAGCTGGGCGATGCTGGCGGCCGGCCTGATGCTGGTCGGCGGCGTGATGCGGCGCCGGCCCAGCTGACCCGAGGCGTCAAGAAAGTCACGACGGCTCCGAATCGGATGACGTATGATGAACGTCATGCGAAATACGACAACCAACGCCAGAACCGCCGCCAAGGAGGCCTCGCACGAACGCATCGTGTCGGCCGCGGCGCGGGCCATCCGCCGCAGCGGCTACGACGGCACGGGCGTCGCAGACATCATGAAGGAGGCGGGCCTGACCCATGGCGCCTTCTATGCCCACTTCGCCTCCCGCGAGGCCATGCTGGCGGAAGCGGCCGGGCAGGCCTGCGCAGAGTCGGCCGCCGCAGCGGCCGACGTCGTGGCCCGCACGCCGCCCGACCAGACCCTGGCGACCATGCTCGGCGCCTACCTCTCCAAGGCCCACCTCGAGCAGGTGGAGCTGGGCTGCCCGCTGGCGGCGCTGGGTTCGGAGACATCGCGCCAGGCCCCCGAGGTGCGCCGCGTGACCACCCGCCACATCAAGGCAACGGTGGACTTGATCGCGCGCCAGTCGCCCGACTGGGGCCGGCCTGCGGCTCACGAGCAAGCGCTGGTGACCCTGTCCACCATGGTCGGCGCCCTGATGCTGGCGCGTGCCGTGGACGAGCCCGCGCTGTCGGACAGCCTGCTCGACGCGGCGCTGAAAAGCCTGGCTCCCGCCCATCCCTGAACCTCACCGATGGACGTCGGCCTTTTTGCTCGCCTTCAAGTATGACGAACATCATGCGAATAAACACAAAAGCCTTCCTGACCCGCCGCGCACCGCGTACGCCGGCGAGTTCCTGACCCTCACACGCGGACGAAAGAACACCATGAAGATGAACAGCAAGATCGCCCTCGTGACGGGCGCCTCCTCAGGCATAGGCCAAGCCACCGCCGAGCGGCTCGCCAAGGCGGGCTACACCGTCTACGGCACGAGCCGGCAGGGGCGGCAGGCGGGGCAGCGCGGCTACGAGATGCTGGCCCTGGATGTGACGCTGGACGACTCGGTCGAGGCCGCCGTGGCCAAGGTGGTGGCGCTGCACGGCCGCATCGACCTGCTCGTCAACAACGCCGGCTTTGGCGTCGCGCCGGCCGGCGCGGAAGAAAGCTCCATCGAGCAGGCACAGGCCATCTTCGACACCAACTTCTTCGGCATCGTCCGCATGACGCGGGCCGTCCTGCCGCATATGCGCCGGCAGGGCAGCGGCCGCATCATCAACATCGGCTCCGTGCTGGGCTTCCTGCCCATGCCCTACGGCGCCCTCTACGCCGCGACCAAACACGCCATCGAAGGCTATTCCGAATCGCTCGACCATGAGCTGCGCACCCGTGGCATCCGGGTCTCGGTGGTCGAGCCCGCGTATACCAAGACGCCGTTCGACGCGAACTTCCTGGAGCCCGATGCCATGCTCGACGACTACCGCGAGGCGCGTGTGGCCGTGACGGAGAGGGTCAGGCAAGTGATGGCGACGGCGGACCAGCCGGGCGTCGTTGCCGACGTCGTGCTGAAAGCCGCCAGCGCGGCGCAACCCAAACTCCGCTACACGGCCGGCGGGCTCGCGAGCCGCCTGCGGTTGCTGCGCCGATTCGCACCCGCCGGCATGGTGGACGCCGGCATTCGAAGCGATCTGCGCCTCGACGCGGTGTCATCGGCGAGCGCGTCATGAAAGCCTTTCTCCTCGACCGCTATGGCAAGAGCCGCGCCCTGCGGTCGGCAGAGATGGCCGAGCCGGCCTTGCGCGATGACGAGGTGCTCGTCCAGGTCCATGCCGCCGGCGTGAACCTGCTCGACGCCAAGATCAGGAACGGCGAGTTCAAGCTCATCCTGCCCTACCGCCTGCCCCTCGTGCTGGGCCATGACGTGGCCGGCGTGGTCACCCAGGTCGGGCCGCGCGTGCAGGGCTTCAAGCCGGGTGACGAGGTCTACGCCCGGCCCGACGACTTCCGCATCGGCAGCTTCGCCGAATACGTGGCCGTCAAGGAGGCGTCCCTGGCCCTCAAGCCCAAGGCCCTCAGCATGGAAGAGGCCGCTTCGCTGCCGCTCGTGGGCCTGACCGCCTGGCAGGCCCTCATCGAGAAGGCCCAGCTGAAGAAGGGGCAGAAGGTCTTCATCCAGGCCGGCTCGGGCGGCGTCGGCAGCTTCGCCATCCAGCTGGCCAAGCACGTCGGTGCCACCGTCGCCACCACGACCAGCAGCGCCAACATCGAGCTGGTGAAGCGCCTGGGCGCCGACGTCGTCATCGACTACCGCAAAGACGACTTCGAGCGGGTGCTGCAGGACTACGACGTCGTGCTGCACAGCCAGGACACCGCGACGCTGCACAAGTCCCTGCCCGTGCTCAAGCCCGGCGGCAGCCTCATCTCGATCTCCGGCCCGCCCGATCCCGCCTTCGCGAAGGGCATTGGCGCGCCCTGGTTCGTGCGCCTCGTCGTGCGCCTGTTGAGTGCCGGCGTCAGGCGGACGGCGGCACGCCTGGGCTTGAACTACGCCTTCCTCTTCATGCGGGCCAGCGGCCAGCAGCTGCGCGAGATCACTGCGCTGGTCGACGCCGGCGCCATACGCCCGGTCGTGGATCGCGTCTTTGCTTTCGAATCCACCAACGACGCGCTGGCCTATGTCGAGACCGGCCGGGCCAAGGGCAAGGTGGTCGTCAAGGTGAGGTAGCCGCCCGGTGGCGATGCGCGCTGCCCTCGGCCTGGCGGTAGTGCTCGCCCAGCACGTCGCGGCCGAAGTCGGCGTCGAAGTCACGCCACACCGAGTGGATGTGATTGCCGCCGGAGTTGTCGAACTCGATGAGGAAGCTCGCGCCCTGGATGCGGAAGTAATGCGGCTGGCCCGGCTGGGTCGAGCCGGCCCAGCCCATGCGGATGCCATCGAGCGGTGCCGCCCGCACGCGGGCCAGGCGGGCCAGGGCCAGCTCGGGCTGCAGATGGTCGGCAAAGGCCGCGACCAGCTTCAGCAACTGGGCCTGCTGGCCGGTGTCCATGTCCGCGAATGGCAGGCCCACCGCGTCCAGCGGCCGGGCGCGCGGGGCATTGCGGCTGACGATGTCGCCGAAGGGGCGGTCGCTGAAGATGGCGCGCGAGCGTTGAGCCGGCGCCAGGCCGGCCAGCCATTGGCGGGCGAGGTCTTCCTCATGGCCGAGCAAACGAAGCCCCCGCTTGGGCTCGACGGTCGGGTTGGCGCCGAAGAACTGCGGCAACGTCGTCACGTAGCGGTCGCCACTCAGGCTGAAGTGCAGCGACAGATGATGGCCCTCGATGCGCCACCCCCAGCCTGCCGCGCCAGGCTCGCCGTAGATCGCGACGGCATAGTTCTCGGGGTCGCGAGCGCTGCCCGAACCCTCGATCTCGCGCAGCGCGATCTCCAGCGCCATCAGCGCCCTCACTTTGCCCAGGCCGCCCTCGTTCAGCGCCGTGCGCAGCAGGGCCGTCGTCGCCTCGCGCTGCGCGGGTGACATGGCCTTCAAGGCGACGCCGTCGCGGCGGCGCGGCGTGTAGTGCCAATCGCTGCGAGCGGCATCCGTGAAAGAACGCAGCAGATCGCTCCGCTGCGGCGCCGGCGTGGCCTGCATCAGCTGCCGCGCAGCCTGGGCGGGCGTCGTGGGCGCCTGCGCCTGCAGCACGGGCGTGACGGCGAACAGGGCCACCAGGGCCGAACCGGCCAGCAGCGAACGGCGGAGCTTCATGGCGACAACATAACGTAACCACCTGAGCCTCCGCCAGGGGCCAAGATTCGACGCAACCCTTCAACAGGAGACCCCATGACCGCCAAGAACACCATCTGCCTCTGGTACGACGGCGATGCGCTGGACGCCGCGCGCTTCTACGCCGAGACCTTCCCCGACAGCCGCGTCGGCGCCATCCACCGCGCACCGGGCGACTTTCCCGACGGCAAGCAGGGCGACGTGCTGACCGTGGATTTCAGCGTCGCCGGCATCCCCTGCATCGGCCTGAACGGCGGCCCGCTCTTCAAGCACAACGAAGCCTTCTCCTTCCAGATCGCGACAGATGACCAGGCCGAGACCGACCGCCTGTGGAAAGCCATCGTCAGCAATGGCGGCCAGGAAAGCCAGTGCGGCTGGTGCAAGGATCGCTGGGGCCTGTCCTGGCAGATCACGCCGCGCGCCCTCATCGCCGCGATCACCGACCCCGATCCCGCCGCCGCCAAGCGGGCCTTCCAGGCCATGATGGAGATGCAGAAGATCGACATCGCCAAGATCGAGGCGGCACGGCGCGGCTGAGGCCGGCCCGGGCGGGGCCTGCAGAATCCCTGCCCATGCGATTCCCCAACACCGCCGCCTGGCTGGTCGCCGCCACGCTGCTGGCGGCCTGCGCCCATCGCCCCGCCCTCGCCCCGGCGCCTCTGGCCGATGCCGACGCCGCCGTCAAGCGCTTCATCGCCCAGGGCCAGCTGCCGGGCGCGGCGGTCTGGATCGAGCGCATCGGCCACGGCAGCCACCATCGCGCCTATGGCCGGCGCGCCGTCGACCCCGCGCCCGAGCCGCTGGACGAAGCCACCGTCTTCGACGCCGCTTCGCTGACCAAGCCCGTCGTCACCGCCACGCTGGTGCAGTTGCTGCGCGAACGCGGCCAGCTCGACGTCGAGGCCCCGCTGCAGCGCTATCTGCCGGATTGCGGCGGCGCCGACAAGGCCGGCATCACGCTGCGCCAGCTGTTGACGCACAGTTCGGGCCTGCCCTCAGGCTTGCCGCGCAACGGCGCCGGCGACTGGGCCGGCAAGGACGACGCACTGCGCATCGCCTGCGCCCTGCCGCTGGCCGCGCCGCCCGGCACGCAGTTCCGCTACTCCGACGTCAACTACATCCTGCTCGGTCTCATCGTCGAGCGCGCCGCCGGCATGCCGCTCGAGCAGTTTGCCGAGCAGGCCCTGTTCCAGCCCCTGGGCATGACGGACAGCGGCTATCTGCCGCTGCGCCGCATGGCTGCCGCGCGCATCGCGCCGACCGAAAAACTCGCCGATGGCCAGGTGCTGCGCGGCGAGGTACATGACCCGACCGCACGCAAGATGGGCGGCGTGGCCGGCCATGCGGGCCTGTTCACGACGTCGGCAGACCTGGCCCGTTTCGCCCGCATGCTGCTGGCCGGCGGCGTGGCCGAGGATGGCCGGCGCCTGCTGTCGCTGCAGAGCGTGGCCCTGCTGACGACGCCGCAGTCCCCGCCCGACATCGCCGAGAGGCGCGGCATGGGCTGGGACATCGCCTCGCCCTATGCGCGCCCGCGCGGCAGCCTGTATCCGCCCACCAGCTTCGGCCACACCGGCTTCACGGGCTGCGCCTTCTGGCTGGACCCGACGAGCCACAGCTTCTTCGTGCTGCTGTCCAACCGCGTGCACCCCGCCGCCGGCACCAATGTGCTGCCGCTGTATGGCGAGCTGGGCACGCTGGCGGCGCGGGCGGCGGGCTTGTAGGTGGGAGCGCAAGGCGCTCAGCCCGCCGGGAAATCGTCCACCTGGATGACCTTGTCCGCCGCACGCAGATAGGCCAGCGCCGCATCGGGGTTGCTCGACGTGGCCGCCGCGGATGCCAGCGAGTGGCTGCGACGCAGCGCGCGGTTCAACTCGGTCACTTCGTCGCCCAAGGCATCGGCCAGGCGCAGGGCGTCGGCCAGGTCGCGCAGGCCGCCGGTGGCCGGCGGCGTGAAGTCCGGGCACAGGCGCGCCACCAGCGACGGATCGCTGCGCAGGGACTCGGCCAGCGCGATGAGGTCGCGGTCGCGCAGCGGCGCCAGATGCCGGGTGCCATGCAGCAGCAGCGGCGATAGCGCCTTCAACGTGCCCGACGGCATGTTGGCGTGCAGATCGCGCAACGTGGCGGCGGCCTCTTCAAGCTGGAAGCGGATGGCCGCGCGCGCAAACGGCAGCATCTTCTGATCCGCCTCGACCTTGAAGCGCCACACACTGGTCGCGGCCAGGTAGAGGTGGGACAGCACATCGCCCAGCCGCGCCGACAGCAGCTCCATGCGCTTGAGGCGCCCACCGAGCAGCCCCATCGCCAGGTCTGCCGTCAGCGCGTACTTGGCCGACACGCGGGCGATCAGGCGGGCCTCCTTCTCCAGCCCGGCGGGCACCTGGCCCTTCAGGCCGGCGCCGAACAGGCTGGCGCCGAGGTTGCGCGCGACGTGGCCCACGTGGGCCAGCAGGGCCTTGCCCAGCGCTGCTTCGTCCTTGGCCTGCACGGCTGCCATCTCGGCAAGGACGTTCGGGTGGCAGCGCACGGCGCCCTGGCCGAAGATGATGAGAGCTCGCGACAGCAGGTTGGCGCCCTCCACCGTGATGGCGATGGGCGCATGCCGGTAGGCCACGCCCAGCAGGTTGCTGGGCCCGCTGATGATGCCCTTGCCGCCCAGCACGTCCATGCCGGCGCTGACCGCGCGGCGCCCGGCCTCGGTGAGCTGCACCTTGAGGATGGCGCTGGCCACGCTGGGCCGCTCGCCGGCGTCGAGCGCGGCAGCCGTGAAGCGGCGCGCGGCGTCCGACGCGTACAGATCCGCTGCACTGCGCGCGATGAGCCCCGCAATGGCCTCGAATCGGGCGATGGGCAGGCCGAACTGCTCGCGGATGCGGCCGTAGCCAGCCATCACATAGAGGGCCGTCTGCTGCATGGCCGCGCCCAGTGCCGGCAGCGAGATGGCCCGCCCCGCGGCGAGGCATTCCATCAGCATGCGCCAGCCCTGCCCCACCTGCGCCTCGCCGCCGATGATCCAATCCATCGGCACGAACACGTCGTCGCCGCGGATGGGGCCGTTCATGAAGGCGGAGTTCATGGGCCGGTGGCGGCGCCCGATCTGCAGGCCCGGCGTGGGCACCGGGATCAATGCGCACGTGATGCCGAGCTGCTGCTGGCCTTCGGGGCGCGATGGGTCCAGCGCCTGGAAGGCCAGGCCCACGACGGTCGCCACGGGCGCGAGAGTGATGTAGCGCTTGTCGAAGCGCACGCTGAAGCCGCGCACGCTGCGGCCGTCGATCTCGCGCTCGGTCAGCACGCCGGTGTCGGGAATGGAGGCGGCGTCGGAGCCGGCATAGGGTGAAGTGAGGCCGAAGCAGGGCAGGTCGCGCCCATCTGCCAGGCGCGGCAGGTAGCGGGCCTTCTGCGCATCGGTGCCATAGCGCAGCAGCAGCTCAGCGGGGCCCAGCGAGTTGGGCACCATGACGGTCACGGCGACGGCCACATTGACGGTGGCGATGCGGGTGACCACGGCCGCGTGGGCGAAGTGGCCAAAACCCAGGCCGCCCTGCTCGCGCGGGATGATCATGCCGAAGAAGCGCCGCTCGCGCAGAAAGCGCCACACCTCGGGCGGCAGGTCGCGCGCCTCGTCGATGGCGAAGTCGTCCAGCATGGCGATGAGTTCGTGCACATCGCCATCCAGGAAAGCCTGCTCCTCGGCCGTGAGACGGTTGGGCGCCATGGCCAGCAGGTGGTCGAAGTCCGGGGCGCCGGCAAACAATTCGCCTTCAAAGCCCACGGTGCCGGCCTCCAGCGCCGCGCGCTCGGTGTCGCCCATCTGCGGCAAGGCCTTGGCAAACGGCTTCAGCGCGTAGCGGCCCAGCAGCGAGGCGATCATGGCAAGGGTCTCCTTGGTTTGCCTCCATGCTGGCCGTGTCGCCTCTGGCCGTCCGTCAGACAGCGCTGATTTTCCGTAAAGCAAAGTGGCCGCCTTTCAACGGCGAACTGAACAAACGAAACAAACCAGGGCTCGGCCTGAAACCCGCTTGCGACACATGGCACGGACAGTGCCGGCTTGGTCACCGCGGCCGCCCCTTCGCCAGCGACACGTCGTACCGGGGCGGCCTGGACGCGACGGACCGCTCAGGCCATGGGCTGCAAGGCCGACGCCTGCAAGCGCTGAAATAACCCACCCCCTCATCAAGGAAGCCGCCATGTCTCTTCGCCCCCTCGTCTCCTCCGTCGTGCTCGCCTGCGCCCTCACCGTCGCCTCAGGCGCTGCCCAGGCAGCCGAAGCCATCCAAGGCATAGAGCAGGCACTCGCCACCGCGCTGCAGGACAAGCGCGGCATCACCCTCTATGTGAACGGCCAGACGATCGCGGGGGCGGTGACGCGCATCGAGCCCGGCCAATGGGTCGAGCTGCGCAACCAGCAGTACGGCCGGATCATCGTGCGCCTGGACCGCATCGACGGTATCGCCGCGCCCTGAACAGGCCTCACGCGCGGCCGGTCATTTCAACCGGCAACGGCATGAACTCGCGCACGTCCTGCGCGCAGCGGCAGGCGACGGCGATCTTGGCGGCCCAATGGTGGGCGGCGTCCCGGTCGGCCACCTCGACGATGGTGAAGCCGCCGATGAAGTCGCGGCAGGCCGGGTTCGGGCCCTGGGTGATGCTGCCGTCGGTGGCCACGACGGTCGTCGTGGGCGGCTCCAGCAGGCCGCCGCCGAAGACGAAAGCGCCGGCGGCCATGGCCTCCAGCACGACGCTCACCGCGGCCTTGCTGACGGCAGGGAAGTCCTGCTGCGGGATGTGGCTCATCGCGCCTTCGTTGAACGAGATCAGGTATTGCGTCATTGCATGGCTCCTGGGTGACCCTGGCCGCCTTCGGCCAGTTCCCTGCGACGAACCAGCCGCACCGGATTCGACAAACCGCCCCCACCGGCAGCCTAGACTGTCTCCCAAGCAGCAAGGAGACGGCATGTTCAATCACATCATGGTGGGCAGCAACGACATCGAGCGGTCCCGGCAGTTCTACAACGCCGTGCTGGGCGTGCTTGGCGCCGGCGAGCCCGTGCGCAACGTCGCGGCCTCGGGCCATGTGCGCCTCTTCTACCGCCACAACGGCAGCACCCTGGCCATCAGCGAGCCCATCAACGACGAGCCGGCCTGCTTCGCCAACGGCGGCACCGTCGCCTTCAAATGCGACTCGCCCGAGCAGGTGAAGCAGCTGCACGACGTCGCCGTGGCCCACGGCGGCACCTCCATCGAGGAGCCGCCGGGGCTGCGCGAGCACAGCCTCGGCAACTTCCACCTCGCCTATGTGCGCGACCCCGATGGCAACAAGCTCTGCGCCATCTACCGGGTACCGGCATGAAGTTGGACAGGCGTCTCGTCCTGAAGGGCCTGCTCGCCGCCGGCGCCGCGCCCGCCTGGGCCGCTGAGACGCCGCGCATCGCCAACCCGGGCGTGCAGCTCTACACCGTCCGCGACGAACTGAAGCGCGACTTCCGCGGCACGTTGACCCGCATCGCCGCGCTGGGCTATCGCGAGGTCGAGTTCGCCGGCTATTTCGACCAGCCGCCTCACGCCCTCCGCAAGCTGCTCGACGACCTGGGCCTGGCAGCACCGTCCGCCCATGTGGACGACCGCCTGCTGGGGCCGGACGGGCAGCGCATCATCGAAGCAGCCCTGGCCATCGGCCACCGCTACCTGGTCTTTCCCTGGGTCGACGAAGCGCAATGGCGCGACCTCGACGGCTGGAAGCGCCGCGCCGACAGCTTCAACCGCGCCGGCGAACTGTGCCGCCGCGCCGGCCTGCAGTTCTGCTATCACAACCACCACTTCGAGTTCGCCACGCTGCAGGGCCGGCGGCCCTATGACCTGCTGCTGGCCGACTGCGATGCCAGGCTGGTGCAGATGGAGCTGGACCTCTGCTGGGCCGTCGCCGCCCGGCAGGACCCGCTGAAGCTGCTGCAGGCCCACCCGGGGCGCTTCCCCCTCGTCCATCTCAAGCAGCTCAAGGCCTTGCCGCCGCTGATCGGCGGCGATGTGCTCAGCCTCAAGATGGACGATGCCTTCGCCCAGATGACCGAGGTCGGCCCCGGCGCGGTGGACTTTGCCGGCCTGCTGGCCGACCCGGCCAGCCGCGGCATCCGGCACTACTTCGTCGAACACGATCAGCCGGCCGAAGCGCTGGCCAGCATAGAGACCAGCCTGCGCTGGCTGCGCACGTTGAAAACCTGAGGCCAACGCCGACTGCACTAGCTCAGTCGTTTTGCTTCGTTGGCGGCGCAGGGCCCGCTGCCTAGAGTGGCGGGCATGTCCCTCACCCCCGCCTCGCTTGCCACGCCGCCCGTGCTCATCCTGCAGCGCGTCGGCCAGTCGCGCGGCGCGCGGCCGCTGTTCGAGGGGCTGGACCTGGCCCTGCATCCGGGCCAGCTGCTGTGGGTGCAGGGTGCCAACGGCAGTGGCAAAACCAGCCTGCTGCGCCTGATCTGCGGCTTGAGCGCGCCGCGCGCCGGGCGGGTGCATGTGGAGCGAGAACTGCTCTACATCGGCCACCGGCCCGGACTCAAGGACGTGCTGTCCGTCATCGAGCAGCTGCGCAGCAGCGCGGCGCTGGCCGGTCGGCCCTGCAGCGAAGGCGAGGCGCTGGCGGCACTGGCGCCCGTCGGCCTGGACGACGCCGCCGGCCTGCGCCTGGCGCAGTTGTCCGAAGGCCAGCGCCGCCGTGCGGCCCTGGCCCAGCTGTGGCTGCCCCGGGTCGCACCGCTGTGGGTGCTGGACGAGCCGCTGGCCGCGCTGGACTCGGCAATAGCCGACCGCCTGGCCCAGCGCCTGGACCGCCATGCGGACGAAGGCGGCAGCGTCGTCTTCACCAGCCACCAGGCCCTGCCGCTCAAGCGCAGCGTCCGCAGCCTGCAGCTCGGGAGGCCCTGATGGGCGCCGCCCTTCAAGCCGCCGCGGCGCTGGCCCGGCGGGAGTGGTCCAGCACGCTGCGCCAGCCGGCCGAATGGCTGACGCCGCTGGGCTTCGTCGTCGGCGTGGCCGCCATGTTCCCCTTGGGCCTGGGCCCCGACCCGGCGCGGTTGCGCGAGCTGGCACCGGGCCTGCTGTGGATCGCCGCCCTGCTGGCCAGCCTGCTGGCCCTGCCGCGCCTGTTCGCGCCGGACCTGGCGGACGGCAGCCTGGAGCAATGGTGGCTGGCGCCGCTGCCGCGTCCGCTGGCCGTGGCGCTGAAGCTGGCCGTGCATTGGGGTCTGGGCAGCCTGCCACTGGTGCTCGTCACGCCGCTGCTGGCCCTGGCCTTCGGCATTGATGACCCGGTTCCGTTGGCCCTGAGCCTGCTGCTGGGCACGCCGGCCCTGGCCCTGCTCGGCGGCCTGGGCGCCGCCCTGGTGCTGCATGCGCGCGCGGGTGCCGGGCTGCTGGCCCTGCTGCTGCTGCCGCTGGAGGTGCCGGTGCTGGTCTTTGGCACGGCCGCCGCGCAAGGCGGCGCCAATGCCGACACGGCCCTGCTGCTGCTCGGCGCCTGGTTGGCCGTGCTGCTGGCGCTCGCACCCTGGGCCACGTCGGCCGCCCTCTCCTTGATGCTCGACTGATGTCCAAACCTCATCCGCTCTGGCGCTATGCCAGCCCCGCCCATTTCCTGCCGCTGACCGGCCGGCTGCTGCCCGCGCTGTGGGTGCTGGCCGCGCTCGGCATCGTCGCGGGCCTCGTGCTCGGCCTTTTCATCGCGCCCACTGATGCCCAGCAGGGCGAGGCTTACCGCATCCTCTACCTGCATGTGCCGGCGGCGTGGATCGCCATGGTCTGCTACGCCGCCATGGCCTTCTGGGCGCTGTGGGGCCTGGCCTGGAAGACGCGGCTGGCCTTCGTGCTGATGCGTGCCCTCGCACCGACGGGCGCCCTCTTCGCGCTGCTGACGCTGTTGACCGGCTCGCTGTGGGGCCGCCCCACCTGGGGCACCTGGTGGGTCTGGGATGCACGCCTCACTTCGGCCCTGCTGCTGGCCCTGCTCTATGTCGGCTTCATCGCGCTGACCTCGGCCGTCGACACGCCCGACGACCCGCGCCGGGGCGACCAGGCCGGTGCGCTGCTGGCGCTGGTGGGTGCGCTGAACCTGCCGGTGCTGTATTTCTCGGTCAGCTGGTGGAACACCCTGCACCAGGGTGCGTCCCTCAGCACTCGGGGCAGCGCCATCGCGGCTGAGATGCTGACGGCGCTGCTGCTGTCGACGCTGGGCTTCTGGGCCTATGCCGGTGCGGTCGTGCTGGCGCGCGCCAGGCGGCTGCTGCAGGCCCGCGTCGAATCCGAAGCGCGCTGGCCGCGAGCACTGGGGAGCGTCGCATGAACGAGCTCTTCGGCGCGCATGCGTTCTACGTTTGGAGCTCCCTCGCGGCGGTGGCCGTTGGCATCGCCATCGAACTCTGGAGCCTGAGGCGATGAAACCCCGCCACGCCCGCCTCCTCGGCCTGCTGGCCATGCTGAGCCTGCTTGCACTCGCCGGTGGCCTGGTGCTGAAGGCCTTTCGCCAGAACCTGGTCTTCTTCGTCACGCCCAGCGAGATCGCGCGCGGCGAGGCACCGGCCGGCACGCGGTTTCGCCTCGGCGGCATGGTGTCGCCCGGCTCGGTGCAGCGCGGCGCCGACGGCCTGATGAGCTTCACGGTCACCGACGGTGCACGCGACGTCGCCGTCAGCTACCGCGGCCCGCTGCCCGACCTCTTCCGCGAAGGCAAGGGCGTCGTCGCCCAGGGTCGCCTGGCCGGTCTGGGCTTCATCGCCGACGAGGTGCTGGCCAAGCACGACGAGAACTACATGCCGCCCGAGGCCGCCGCGGCGCTGAAACAGGCGAGTTCGCGATGACACCCGAACTGGGTCAGTTCGCCCTGCTGCTCGCACTCGTGGTGGCCGTCGCGCAAACCGTGCTGCCGCTGTGGGGCGCGCACGCCGGGCGCGCACGCTGGATGGCGCTGGCGCGGCCGTTGGCCGGCGTTGGCTTCGGCCTCGTCAGCTTTGCCTTCGCCGCGCTGGTGACGAGCTTCATCCAGCTCGACACCTCGGTTGCCTATGTCGCCGCCAACGCCAGCCACGAGCTGCCGCTGGGCTATCGCATCACGGCGAGCTGGGGCGGCCACGAGGGCTCGCTGCTGCTGTGGGTGTGGATGCTGTCGGCCTGGGGGGCGCTGGTGGCGACCCGCAGCGGCGCTCTCCCTCAGGCCTTCGCGGCGCGCGTGCAAGGCGTGCTCGGCCTTGTTGCAGCCGGCTTCCTCGCCTTCATCGCCTTCACGTCCAACCCCTTTGCCCGCTTGCTGCCGGCGCCGCTGGAGGGCCGCGACCTGAACCCGCTGCTGCAGGACCCCGGCATGGCGGCCCACCCGCCACTGCTCTATATGGGCTACGTCGGCTTCGCGGTCGGCTTCGCCTTCGCCGTGGCGGCCCTGCTGGAAGACGAGCTCGACGCGCGCTGGACGCGCTGGGCCCGACCCTGGGTGCTGGCGGCCTGGTCGGCGCTGACGGGCGGCATCCTGCTCGGCAGCTTCTGGGCCTATTACGAACTGGGCTGGGGCGGCTTCTGGTTCTGGGACGCCGTCGAGAACGCCGCCTTCATGCCCTGGCTGCTGGGCACGGCGCTGATCCATTCCCTGGCCGTGGCCGAGAAGCGGCCGGGCTTTCTGCGCTGGAGCCTGCTGCTGGCGCTGCTGGCGTTTTCGCTGTCGCTGCTCGGCACCTTCCTCGTGCGCTCAGGCGTGGTCAGCTCGGTCCACGCGTTCGCGAGCGACCCGGCGCGTGGCCTCTTCATCCTCGCGCTGCTGGGCATGTCGGTCGGCGGCTCGCTGGCCCTGTTCGCCTGGCGCGGCCAGCGCGCCGGGCCGGCCGAGGGCTATGCACTCGGCTCGCGCGAATCCCTGCTGCTGCTGAACAACCTGCTGCTGGCCACGGCCACCGGCACCGTGCTGCTGGGCACCCTCTACCCGCTGGCGGCCGAGGTCATCAGCGGCACCCGGCTGTCGGTCGGTGCGCCCTATTTCGACACCGTCTTCCCGCCGCTCATGCTGGCGCTGGCGGCCCTGCTGGTGCTGGGCCCGCTGGCGCGCTGGCGGGCCGCCACCTTCACGCATCTCAAGCCGCTGCTGCCGCTGGCCCTCGCGGCCCTGGCCAGTGCCGGCGCCCTGGCGCTGGCGCTGCAGGGCTCGCTGTGGATGGCGGCCGGCGTGGCCACCGGCATCTGGACGCTGGGCGGCACCCTGGCCCTGGCCTGGCGGCAACGCGCGGCCTGGCACCAGGGCCTGCCGCTGTGGCTGGCCCATGCCGGCGTGGGCGTCTTCATCCTCGGCGTGACGCTGGTGCGCAGCCTGGAGCAGTCGCATGACCTGCAGCTGGCGCCGGGCGAGCAGGTGCGCGTCGCCGGGCATCTGCTGCATTTCGAGAAGCTGGAGGCCGTGGACGGCGCCAACTACCGCGCCGCTCGTGCAAGCCTGCGCTGGCAACGCGGCGGCGAGGCGGTGCTGCTGGCGCCGGAGAAGCGCGTCTACGCCCGTCGCCAGATGGCCATGACCGAAGCCGCCATCGCCCGCAGCCCCTGGCGCGACATCTACGTCAGCCTGGGCGAAGCCGATGCCGACGGTCGCTGGGCGCTGCGGCTGCAGATCAAGCCCTTCATGGCCTGGGTCTGGATAGGCGCGCTGCTGATGGCCATCGGCGGCCTCTGGGGCGTGCTGGCGCGGCAACGCCGGCCGCGCGGCGCACTGCAGGCCACGCCCCTCATCGTCCCCACGCTGTCCACGCCATGAAGATCGTCGCCCTTGCTCCTCTGATCGGCGCCGCCGCCCTCGTCGCCCTGCTCGGCCGCGGCCTGCTGCAGCGCGACGCCCAGGCCGAGACGACGACCTCGCCGCTGATCGGCAAGCCGGCACCCGTGCTGGACCTCGAACGCCTGGACGGCGAGGCCCAGGCGCTGCAGGGCCAGGTCTGGGTGCTGAATGTGTTCGCCTCGTGGTGCGCGCCCTGTCGCGCGGAGCTGCCGGTGCTGGGCCAGCTGGCAAGCCAGGGCGGTGTGCGCGTCGTCGGCCTGGACTACCGCGACACGCCCGAACTGGGCCTGGCCTTCCTGAAGCGCCACGGCAACCCCTATGCGCTGACCTGGCTGGACCCGCAGGGCAAGGGCAGCCTGGCCTGGGGCATCACCGGCGTGCCGGAGACCTTCGTCATCGACAAGCGCGGCATCGTGCGGTTGCGGCACACCGGGCCGGTCACGGCCGAGGATCTGAACAAGCGGCTGCTGCCTCTCATCGAAAGGTTGAAGCGTGCGTAGCCTGATCGCCCTCGCCCTGTTGTCCGCCCTTGCCGCGCGGGCCGACGACCTCGACAGCCGCGTCGAGCGCCTGGCCCAGGAACTGCGCTGCGTCGTCTGCCAGAGCCAGAGCGTGGCCGAGTCCAACGCGCCGCTGGCCGTCGACATGAAGCGCCAGCTGCGCGAGGGCCTGGCCGTCGGCCGCAGCGAAGAGGAGCTGCGGCAGGAGCTGGTGCAGCGCTATGGCGAGCAGGTGCTCTACCGCCCCGCCCTGCATGTGGGCACCGCACCGCTGTGGTTCGGGCCGCTGGCGCTGCTGGCCATCGGCGCCGGCGTCTATCTGCGCCAGGGCAGGCGGCGCGAGGAGGCGCGATGACTTTCTTCCTTATCGCAGCGACTGCCCTGACGCTGGCCTCCTTGCTGCCCCTCGCGCCGGTCCTGCTGGGGCCTCAAGGGCCGCGCGCATGGCGCACCGCTGCCGCCCTGGGCCTGGCGCTGCCGCTGGCCGCCGGCCTGCTTTACGCCCAGCTCGGCCGCTCCGACGCCCTCGACGCGCCGGCACCGACTCTCAACCCTGTGCAGCAGATGGTGCAGCGCCTGGCCGATCGCCTGCAGCGCGCGCCCGACGACGCCGACGGCTGGGCGCTGCTGGCCCGCGCCTACGAGCAGCTCGGCCGCCCTCAGGACGCCTTGCCCGCCTATGTGCAACTGGAGCGCCTGCGCCCGGCCGACCCGCAGCCGCTGAGCCAGCACGCCGTCACGCTGGCCCTGGTGCAAGGAAAGGGCCTCGACGGCGAGCCCGAGGCGCTGCTGCAGCGTGCGCTGAAGCTGGACCCGAAACATGTGCCGACGTTGGCCCTGCTCGGCAGCGCCGCCCACGAGCGTGGCGACACGGCGACGGCCGTCGGCTACTGGCGCCGCGTGCTGGCCGAGGTGCCGGCCGACAGCGACATCGCCGCCTCGCTGCGCGACAGCATCGCGAAGGTTCAGGCGCGGTGAGCAGGGCCTACATTGCGGCTGACCGTTTTCAGCCCGGAGCCCCAGCCATCAACGCGCCGCAGCCCATCGCCTTCTGGGAAGCCTTTCGCTTCTGGCTCAAGCTCGGCTTCATCAGCTTTGGCGGGCCTGCCGGGCAGATCGCCATCATGCACACCGAGCTGGTGGAGCGGCGCCGCTGGATCAGCGAGCAGCGCTTTCTGCATGCGTTGAACTACTGCATGCTGCTGCCCGGCCCCGAGGCCCAGCAGCTGGCCACCTATATCGGCTGGCTGATGCACCGCAGCTGGGGCGGCATCGTGGCCGGCGCGCTGTTCGTGCTGCCGTCGCTGTTCATCCTCATCGCGCTGTCCTGGGTTTACCTCGCCTACGGCAAGCTGCCACTGGTGGCCGGGCTGTTCTATGGCCTCAAGCCCGCGGTGACGGCCCTGGTCGTGCACGCCGCCCATCGCATTGGCACGCGGGCGCTGAAGAACGGCTGGCTCTGGGGTATTGCCGCGGCGGCCTTTGTCGCCATCTTTGCGCTGGACGCGCCCTTCCCGCTGATCGTGCTGGCCGCCGGCCTCATCGGCCACTTCGGCGGCCGGCGCGCGCCGCAGGTCTTTGCCCTCGGCGGCGGCCATGGCGCAGCCCGGCAGGGCTATGGACCGGCGCTGATCGACGACGACACGCCTACGCCGCCGCACGCCCGCTTCACCCGCGCGCGACTCGCCCGCGTGCTGGCCATCGGCCTCGGGCTGTGGCTGGCCGCCATGGCCGGCCTCGTCGCCGCCTACGGCCTGCAGGGCGCGCTGACGCAGATGGGCTGGTTCTTCACCAAGGCCGCGCTGCTGACCTTTGGCGGCGCCTACGCGGTGCTGCCCTATGTCTATCAGGGCGCCGTCGAGCAGCACCAGTGGTTGACCGGCGTGCAGATGATCGATGGCCTGGCCCTGGGCGAGACGACGCCGGGGCCGCTCATCATGGTGGTGGCCTTTGTCGGCTTCGTCGGCGGCTGGACCAAGCAGCTGTTCGGGCCCGACTCGCTTTTCCTGGCCGGCGCCGCAGCAGCCAGCGTCGTCACCTTCTTCACCTTCCTGCCGTCCTTCGTCTTCATCCTGGCCGGTGGGCCGGTCATCGAGTCCACCCACGGCAAGCTGCAGTTCACCGCGCCGCTGACCGCCATCACGGCCGCGGTGGTCGGTGTGATCCTGAACCTGGCCATGTTCTTCGCGTATCACGTGCTGTGGCCCCAGGGCTTTGGCGGGCGGTTTGACTGGATCTCTGCGCTGATCGCCGTAGGTGCCGGCGTCGCGCTGTTCCGCTTCAAGCTGGGCGTCATGCCGCTGCTGGGCCTGTGCGCGGCCATCGGCCTGGGCGTGACCGCGCTGTGAGGCGCCGGCAGGCCTGCATTGCCTTGGGTGCGCTGGCCACCAGCAAGCCCAAGGCGGCCCGGGTGCCCGCAAGCGAAGCGCTGGTCATCGCACCACAGTACGTCGCCACTGCCGGGCCGCACTACGTCAACACGCTGCTGATCTCGGCACAGAGGCGCCTGGGCCAGCCCGGGATGGCGCGCAAGGCTGCGGCAGCGCTGCGCGAGGCCGTCGGCGCGCCGGGCTACGCCCTGCCCACCGATTGGCCGCGCCTGGCCGGCTATGCCGCGCTGGCGGAGGCGGCCACGCTCGATGGCGAAACGGCGGCCGGCGCGCTGGCCGTGCAGGCGCTGCGCTCGGTGCTGGCCGACACCACGCTCACCGGCCTGCGCCCGTGGACGGACGACATGTTCATGGCCACGCTGCTGCTGGATCGCACCGCACCGCTGCTGCCGGCGCCCGAACGCGCCCACGCGGCCGGCGCGTTGGGCGCTGCCCTGCTGGGTCTATCGGGACGACTGCAACGGCCCGACGGCCTCTTCGATCATGCCGAGGGCTCTCCGGTCGCCTGGGGCCGTGGCAATGGCTTCGCATCCCTCGCTCTTTCTGTGGCACTCACCGGCCCGCTGCGGGGCTCAAACGCCGAAGCGCCCTTGCTCGCCCGCCTGCAAAGCCATCTGCACGCACTGCTGCCGCTGCAAGGCGCCGACGGCCTGTGGCGCCAGGTGCTGGACCGACCCGAGGCTCAGCCCGAGCTGACCGTGACGGCGATGAGCCTGGCTTCAATGGTTCTCGCGCGCCTCCACGGTTGGCTGCCTGCCAGCGCAGCAGACATGGCCATCACCCGCGCCTGGTCCGGCGTGCAATCGCGCATCGATGCAAGGAACGGCGGCTTCCGCGATGTCTGCGCCGGCACGCCGGCCGGGCCGACGCTGGACTTCTATCTGCAACGGCCGATGGTGAACGGCCGCGACGAGCGGGCGGCGGCGATGGTGCTGCTGGCAGCGATCTCCGTGGCCTAGCTTCCCTGGCGCAGCAGCGCCTTGGCCGCCTCGATGCGCAGGGCCAGCGCCACCGTCTCGTCGTTCAGCACCTGCTGCAGGAAGCGCTTCGGGTCCAGGTCTGCGCCCGACACCTTCGCGACGGGCGCCGGGGATGCCAGCGCCACGGGCTGCAGCCCCTGCAGCACCGCCTCGAAAGCCGCTGGCTTGATGCTCAGCAGCCGCGCGAGCAGGTCGGCCTGCCCGTCGACCCCCGGCGGGATGTCCAGCCACGGCGTGTCGACAAACACCGGCGCGAGATCGGGCGCCACGAAGGCCGACCAGTTGCCGGTCGACGCCTGTTCCGCGGGCACGAGGGCTGCGTCGAAAGACGGCCCCGCGGCCGACGGGCTCAAGCGCAGGCGCGCAGGGGCGATGCCCGCCAGATAGCGGGACTGCAGATGGACGAGAAACGCCGCTGCGCGTGAGGCGCTCACCGGCTGCTGCAGCGAGAACCACAGCTGCAGTCCGTCGGTGCCCGACACGGCGATGGCGGGTGCCGGCATCTCAAGGTCCGTTTGCACGCCGCGCCAGGCCTTGGACAGCACGTCCCAGTCGGCCGGGCCGGCAAGCTCCAGGACCATCGCCCGCACCTGGCCCGCGGCGTCGATCAGGCGCTCGCCCGAATCAGGCGAAGGCAGCAAAAACAGGCGACGCAATTCGGACTGAAGACGGTTCATGGCTCAGGGTGATGGGCAGGCCGGGCGAATCTACCGCAAGCCGCCCCCGGGGGAACCCCATGCCCGAGCTATGCCTTTTCGCCCCTCAACCATCGCATCGGGACATAGCGCGAGGTCACACCGCAACACTTCCGAAAACACGATAGCTGCGGGCAAATAAGTCATACGTTTGGCATGTAACCGCTCCGTACCATTTTTCTCAGCCGGCCCCTCAGAGGGCCGTCTTCATTAAAAAAGCCTACGGAGACTTCCATGCCAAAGACCCATTTCAAGCCGACCCGGCTCGCCCTGCTGCTGCAGGCCTTCGTGCTGTTGCCCGCCGCCGCTCAGACGCCAGCCACTGACAGCGATGCCAAGCTCGACACCGTCATCGTCAGCGGCATCCGCGCCTCGGTGCGCAAGGCGCTGGACACCAAGGAGGCGTCCAACAGCATGGTCGAGGTCATCGCCTCCGAGGACATCGGCAAGCTGCCCGACACGACCATCGCCGAGTCCCTGGCCCGCCTGCCGGGCCTGTCGGCCGGCATCGACCGCGGCAACGCCAGCCAGATCGTCGCCCGCGGCCTGGGCCCGCGCTTTGTCGGCGCAACGTTGAACGGCCGCGAGTTCGCCTCCTCCGAACCCGACCGCGCGGTGCGCTTCGAGATGTTTCCGGCCGAGTCGGTGTCGGGCGCGACGGTCTACAAAACCCAGTCCGCCGAGATCGTCGAAGGCGGCATCGCCACCACCATCGACCTGCAGACCGTGCAGCCGCTGGCCTACCGCGAGCGCACCATCTCGCTGAAGGCCGACGCGCTGTACTACCAGCTGGGCAAGGACATCCAGGGCGCCAAGAAGGTCGCGCCGCGCCTGGGCGGCATCTATGTCGACCAGTTCCTCGACCGCACCCTCGGCGTGGCGCTGGCCTTCAGCTACTACGACCAGCCCTCGCTCGAGGACCGCGTCGACAACTGGGGCTTCAACGAAGACCACTCCCGCGACGTGACCGGCGACGGCAAGGTCGACAAGACGCCCTGGGGCTTCCAGAACGGCGTCAAGAAGGGCACCGACAAGCGCTCCAGCCTGCTGGGCAAGGTCGAATACAAGCCCAACAGCGCGGTCGCCATCACCGGCGACGTCTACGCGGCGCGCTCCAACATCCTTGAGCCGACGCTCGTGCACGTGGAAGGCAATGTCGGCAACTGGGATGGCTGGCAGAGCGGCGCCTTCAGCAAGGTCACGACCGACGGCGGCTATGTGACCGGCGCGACGGTGTCGGGCGTGAACCTGGACAACCTGAACGCGCGCTGGAAGCAGAACATGCGCAACTTCGCGGCCGGGCTCAACGGCAAGTTCAAGCTCGACGACTGGCAGCTCGACGCCGACGTGGCCCGCTCCACCGCCGGCCGTGACACGATGTGGACGGCCGTGCAGATGAGCATGCTGCAGCCCGGCTCGGTGACCTGGAGCTTCCCGCGCGACGGCTGGATGACCTATGGCTTCAGCGCCGACAGCGGCAACCCGGCCAACTTCTCCACCAACGTGACCGAGCAATGGGGTCCGACCTATGTCGGCAAGCTGAACGACTCGCTGAACTCCCAGCAATTCAACGCCAGCCGCGCCGTGAAGTGGGGCGACGTCAGCAAGCTCAAGTTCGGCCTGCGCGCCACGCAGCGCGACAAGTCCTATGCCCAGACCTCGTGGAACTACGCCGCTGCGGCCACCATCCCGACCAGCGCCTTCCAGCGCGTGACGGTCGCCGGCCGGCCCGACTTCATCGAGTTCGCCGAAGGTTTCGACGCCGCCGTGCCCAAGTACTTCGGTGCCAGCACGCTGAGCGCCGACGGCCGCAGCCCCACTGCCAGCGACCAGGTGCAGAACAGCTGGCGCGCCAAGGAAAGCAGCACTGCCGCTTTCGCCCAGGCCGACCTGAACGGCAGCGCCTTCGGCGACCTGAGCTACCGCGGCAACGTCGGCCTGCGCGCCGTGCACACCAGCCAGACCGGCTACGGCAAGGAGCAGGTCAACGGCGGCGCGCTGACGCCCGTGTCGGCCGGCACCAGCTACACGCGCTTCCTGCCCAGCCTCAACCTCATCCTCAACCTGGATGCGGAGGACGTGAACCAGCTGCGCTTCGGCGTCTCGCGCGCCATGGCCCGCGCGCCGCTGGACGTGATGAACGCGGCCCACACCGTCAGCATCGACCCCAACGGCGTCAACCCGACGACGGTGTCGGGCGGCAACCCGCAACTCAAGCCCATGATGGCCAGCCAGGTCGACCTGACCTTCCAGCGCTACTTCGACAAGGACAGCCTCGTCTCCGTGGGCCTGTTCTACAAGAAGATCAGCGACTACATCGGCATCGCCTCGGTGGCCGGCACCTTCAACGGCAAGGCGGCCTATTACACGAGCCAGGTCAACCGCGATGGCGGCAACGTCAAGGGCATCGAGCTGGTCTACCAGCAGGCCTTCACCGCCCTGCCCGCGCCGTGGAACAGCCTGGGGCTGATGGCCAACTACACCTACAGCGACAGCAACATCAAGGAGAACGGCGACCGCAGCGGCGGCACGTTCACGCCCATCGCCACCAACGGCCTGATGAAGAGCAATGGCGGCCTGACCCTCTGGTACGCCCGCAACGGCTTCGAGGCCCGCCTGGCCGCCAACCACCACTCGGCCTACAACCGCGCCCCGACCTGGGACTCGACCGCCTTCCAGTTGAACGGCGCCGAGACCTGGGTGTCGGCCAATGTGTCGCAGCAGATCACACCGCAGCTGCAGGCGCGCTTCGGTGTCGAGAACGCGACCAACCAGCGCGTCACCTACACCGACCCGCTCAACCCCTGGCACCAGACCAACTTCCAGTTCGGGCGGCGCTTCAATGTGGGGCTGACCTACAAGCTGTGATGACCCAGGGCCAGGCGGCGCCTGGCATGCATTAGCCTTGCTGCATGCTCAGAACGCTTGCCCTGGCCCTGCTCAGCCTCTGCTTGACGCAGGCGGCCCGGTCCGAAGAGACCGAGCCGCTGGACTGCCCGCACTGCGGGACCTGGGCCATTCACCTGGCGTCTCCTTCCGGCTATGTCGGCGAGGAGATGGTGGTGTCTGCCACCCAGGTGTCTCTGCCGGGCTGCGGCGAGTTCGATGCAGAACTCAAGAACCAGCAGATCACCGTCCAAGGCCAGCACCGCAGCTACAAGGTCACGCTGGCGCTCAAGCCGAGGGGCGCGACGCGGCTGTGCGAGGCCGGCGATCAGGCTCGCCTGCGGCTGGAGGCCGTGATCTCGGTGGGATACCGGGCCGACGGGAGCCTGGGTGACTTCAACGTCTACAGCGACAAATCGCCACAGCCCCTCTACGGTGCTATGGGCTGGAACTACGCGCGCTACGACCCCTGTGCTTCGGGGTCCGCCTATGGCTCCAACGCCTGCCTGCTGCTTTCCAATGCCAGGCTCATCAAGACCCTCGCCTACGAGTCCGTCTCGGTCTTCTCAGGGAACCCGTCCGGCAACCCATTCAACGCGGCACGCTACGCCGCCGCCACCTTCGATTTCTGCCGGGTCCGTGAGCGGGGGAGGGGCGGTGGCGGGTGGCCCACGGTCTGGGCCCTGGACTGCCAGCATGCCCGCCTGCAAACCAAGCTCGACGAGTTGCGGGCATGGAATGACTGCCGGTCCCAACCGAAACCATCGGCGTGCAAGGCCCCGGACGAGAGCTTCGACAAGTCGCCCAAGCAGGATCAGTAGCCGCCGCCGCGATAGCATGGCCCTTCCCTGCCGTTGTATCGGGACGCCATGAAGCACCCTCTTGTGACCGCCCTCCTCCTCATCGCTGCCCTGGCCTGCTATGGCTTTGGACTGGGAGGCGACATCGCCCTCCTGCTGGCCCTGGGCGCCATCTTCGAGCTGTGGTTCTGGGCGCGTGCGATGCCGGGCTTTGGTGTGCTGTCCAGCGCGAAACGAAGGAGCCCGGATTGAAGCGCCATCGCCACGTTCAACGTGGGACCGACTGACCCGCCTTGACGAGCTGGTCGGCGCGCAGCGCCCGGCTCGCGACAAGGCTCATCTGGCAGCGGCCAGGAGCCGGCCGACCAGTGCGGTCAGGTCGCGGAACGTGTCTTCCTTTTCGAGCATGGCGCGCACGCCGGCGGCCGCTGCCTGTTCGCGCAACTCGTCAGTGATCAGACCCGAGCTGATCACCACCGGCAATCCGGGGCGGATGGCGGCGATCTCGCGTGCGACGTCAAGGCCTGAGCGGCCAGGCATGTTGTAGTCGGTCACGAACAAATCCACCGCACCCGGCTCGTCGCCGATGGCCTCTAGCGCTGCGGCTGCGTCGGTGAAGCCGCTGCAGCGGTAGCCGGCGCGCTCCAGGAGGCGCTCGACGACCAGCATGACGGTCTCGTCGTCGTCGAGATAGATCACGTGTTCGCCGTGCCCGAGGAGGGGTGCATCCGACAGGCGCTCGACGCTCATCGTCGGCAGCGGCGGGTTGACCGCAGGCAGGTAGAGGTGGAAGGTGCTGCCCTGACCGGGCAGGCTGTCCACGGCAATGCTGCCCTGATGGGCGACGACGATGCCATGGACGACCGACAAGCCCAGGCCCGTGCCCTGACCCGTCGGCTTGGTCGTGAAGAACGGCTCGAAGATCCTCTCGCGTGTCGCGGCGTCCATACCCATGCCCGTATCGCTCACCCACAAATGGGCGTAGGGGCCGGCGACCAGGCCGGACAGGGCTCGGGCGGTGGCTGCATCCAGATGCGCCGCCTCAAGACCGATGACGA
Source organism: Roseateles sp. P1_C1_2 (assembly GCF_056406535.1). Taxonomy (NCBI): domain Bacteria; kingdom Pseudomonadati; phylum Pseudomonadota; class Betaproteobacteria; order Burkholderiales; family Sphaerotilaceae; genus Roseateles; species Roseateles sp. P1_C1_2. The sequence goes on along the minus strand of NZ_JBFUAB010000033.1, from coordinate 20,992 downwards.
TCTTGCCGACCTCGCCACGCAGCGCATGCCAGGCATTCGTGCTCAGATTCATCAGCACCTGCTGGAGCTGGGTGGCGTCGCCATCGACGTGGAGGGGTTCATTGCTCAGGCTCAGTTCCAGCTCAACCCCCGCCGGCAGCGTCACGCGCAGCAAGCCATAGGTTTCGTCGACGATCGGCCGCAGCGCGACGTTGCGCAATTGCTGAGGCTGGCGGCGGCTGAAGGTCAGGATCTGGCGGACGAGGTCGCGCGCGCGCAGGCCGGCCTTCTGGATTTCGCCAAGCATCACCAGCACCGGATGACCGGCATCGACCTCACCCCGCGCGAGCTCGACGTTGCCGAGGATCGCGCCAAGGATGTTGTTGAAATCGTGGGCGATGCCGCCAGCCAGCGTCCCGAGGGACTCCATCTTCTGGGCCTCGCCGAGCTGCGCCTCGAAGCGCCTCAGCTCGGCCTCGGCCTCTCGATGTGCGGCGCGGCGAGCGGCCTGGACGAGTTCGCGCTCAAGCACCGGCGCCAGCCGACTCATGTTGTCCTTCATCACATAGTCGTTGGCACCGGCCTTCATCGCGACCACGGCCGTTTCCTCGCCGATCGTGCCGGAGACAAAGATGAAGGGAATGTCCAGACCGCTGGAGCGGAAGGTGGAGAGCGCCTCCAGGCCGCTGAAGCCTGGCATGCTGAAGTCGGAGATCACTGCATCCCACGGGCCCTGGACAAGGGCTGACTGCAGCGCCGCCAGATCCTGGACGCGGTGGAATTCAGGTGCGAAGCCGGCGCGACGCAGCAGGCGCATCGCCAGGCGGGCGTCGTTTTCCGAGTCCTCGACGGCCAGAACCTTGATCGGCTGTGCGTTCACGGGTTCACCCTTGGCGCTGCGCGCTGTCTCGCCAGGCGGGAGCTGAGCGCCTTCGGGCGGCCGGGCGGCGCTCATGACAAGGCCGGCCGCGGCGGCAATTGGTTGAGAGCGAGCCAGTAGATGCCGAGCACCTTGACCGCCTCGACAAACTCGGTGAAGTCGACGGGCTTGCGAACATAGCTGTTCGCCCCCAGCTTGTAGCCCGAAACGATGTCTTGCTCCTCCTTCGACGAGGTCAGGATCACCGCCGGAAGCAGTGCCGTGCGGGGGTCGGCGCGCAGCGCCTTGAGCACGCCAAGCCCATCCAGCCTGGGCAGCTTCAAGTCGAGGATGATCAGTGTCGGCAGCGGCGCGCCGGCACGATCGGCGTGGGCACCGCGCGCAAATACGAAATCGAGCGCTTCCACGCCGTCACGCGCGACGACCAGCGGATTCATCAGATGGCTGCGCTTGAACGCGCGCAGCGTCAGCGCGACATCGTCCGGGTTGTCCTCAACCAGCAGGATGACCTTGCTCTCGTCGTTCATCGGTTTGCTCCAGGATGCGGAAAAAGAAGCTGGCCCCGCCACCGAGGCTGGCCTGAGCCCAAAGCGGCCAGCCATGACGACGCAGCACGCGCTGAACAATCGCCAGGCCGACGCCCGTGCCCGGGAAATCGCTTTCGTGGTGGAGGCGCTGGAACGCACCGAACAGGCGATCGGCGTAGGCCATGTCGAAGCCTGCACCGTTGTCGGCGACGAAGCAGATCCGGTCCCCGTCCTCATGGCGCATGCCGATGCGGATGACGGCATCGGCGGTCTTGCCGGTGAACTTCCAGGCGTTGTCGAGCAGGTTCTGCAGCGCGATATGGATCAATTCCCGGTCGGCCTGCACCTTGATGCCCTCATCGATCTCCCAGCGCACCCGGCGCTCGGGCTGGGCCCGCACCAATGCGGCCGCCATCTCGCGGACCATGGCGCTGAGATCGACCTCCTGAATCCGCAGCTCCGCCCTCGTCACCCGCGCCAGCCCGAGCAGTTCATCGATGAGCCGGCCCATGCGCTGGCTGGCGGCGCGGATGCGCTGCAGGTTGTCACGGGCCTCGTCGTCGAGCTTGTCGCCATAGTCCTCGATCAAGGCCAGCGAGAAGCCATCCATGCTGCGGAGCGGGCTGCGCAGGTCGTGTGAGACCGAGTAGCTGAAGGACTCCAGCTCGGTGTTCAGCGAAACAAGTTCGCGATTGCTGAGCTCGAGCCTGCCAAAGGAATCCTGCAACGCGCGCGTCATCGCATCGAAGTGACGCGCCATTTCCCCCAGTTCGTCGGCCGCGCCCACATCGAGCGCGAACGACCAGTTGCCCGCGGCCACCTCACGGGTGGCCTGCTCGAGCTGTGCGATCGGACGGAGCACGTCGCGCCGGAAAATCCAGACGGCTGCCCCCGTGATCAAGGCCATCAACGCCAGCCCCGCGGCCGTCACGAGGACGACCCGCCGCTGGGTCTCATCGATGCGCACGCCCGCATCGTCGATCAACTGGGCCGCGTCGACGAGGCTCCTTTGCTGCAGGATCAGCAATCGGTTGGACACCTGGATCTCGAAGCGCCGCTGGATCTCGTCGGCGCCACCGCCGCCAGCCTGCGCCGCCTCGACCTCACCGAACAAGCGGTGGCTGGCCTCACCGTTCACGCGCAGTCCGGCCAGCGTCCTAGCCGCGGCTTCATCGACATGGGCAGACCCGGCCAGCAGGCCCTCAAGGCGCTGCCAGACGGCCTGCTCCTGCAATCGGGCGCGTTCGCGGCGGTTGAGCAGGTATTCGAAGGTCACCATGCGCATGTCGTTGAGCGCACTGGCGATCGCGGCGCTGTGGCGGCGCTGCTCGACGGCCGCGCTGACCTGGGTATTGGCCCAGCCGATGCTGGCAGCGATCAGCGCCATGGCGCCGAACATCAGCGCCGCGGCGATCCGGGCCTTGCTGCTGATCTTCACCGCACCACCGTCACCCGTCCCGGGCTCGCGGCCAGCAAGGCCTCGAGACTGAGATGGGACAGGAAGTTAGGCATCGGCTGCACGGGCGCATAACCCCGAGCCATCGCCCAGTCCGCCACGTCTTCGAGCGTGACCAACTGGGCCTGCTGCTGATCGACCTCCAGATTCAGGGCCTGCCAGGCCGGCTCAAGTGCATCGGGGTCGAGCTTCAGGCGTGAGGCCAGCAGCGCCTTCGCCTGCAACGGGTCGCCCTGCACAAAACGCTCGGCATCCAGCAGTGCCAGCAGCAGCCGAYGCAAAGCCTCGCCACGGCTTGACAGGAATTCACTGCGGCCGACGAGCACATAGTTCTGGGCATAGGCGTCAGGCGCGCTGAACGAAATGATGGCACTGCCGAGGGCGAGCTCGGCTTCGTGCCGGATCGGCTGCCAGGCGGCGATCGCGTCCACGCTGCCATCGCGCAGCGCGGCAACCAGGCGGGCCGGCGGCAGGTCCACGAGGACGAGTGACTGCGGTGCCAGGTGATGGCGCACCATGAAAGCCCAGAGGAAATACTCGCCGCTGGTACCGAGGGTGACGCCCACGCGGCGTCCCTGCAGACCGCCTGGCGAGCTGATTTCGCGATCGCGACGCGCGAGCACCGCCAACTCGTTGGAGGCGCTCGCCACCACGGCCGCCATGCTCAGCGGTGCCCCCTTGAGCACCTCGATGACGATGGGCACGTCGGCGGCGGCAGCGAGGTCGGCGCCGCCGCGCAAGAGTTCGGCCAAGGCGGCCTTGCCATGGGTTTGCGGCAGCACCGTCACCGCCAGCCCGCGCTCATCGAAGAAGCCCCGCGCTGCGGCGATGTGCAGAAGCCCGGCATGCGGCGCCTGCGGCAGCGCGATCGAGAGCCGCTCGGCCACCAGGGGTTCGCCAGTCCGGCGCCGGCTCAGGCCAAACGCCGCGGCAAGCACGGCGAGCGTGGCCAGACCTGCCAGGTGACGGCGATTCAGACCACGACCCACCGGGGTCGGAGCGCTCATTTGGTCCTCCCGCACCCAACACGCCCAGGCCATGAAGCCACCTGGATAACGGGTTACGTGTTGTCTAGATCCGTTTGAACGAAGAGTACGGGCATGGCTTCCGTCTTGCAAGGCCTGTCGCACGGCGCTCGGCCTAACTTGTCAAAACGGTGGCATCCGGCGTTTTCCCGTTGCCAGCTCACACAAATCCGGCAATGCTTGAACCAGCCGCGCGACGCGGCATTTGTTGCCATGGAGGATGCAGATGGACCTGGCTAGCTTTACAGACCAGTGGCAGGCACAGCGGCAGCAACTCTTCAAGTCCGTACCGCCCGAAGGCCGGACAGTCCGCTATCTGGACAAGGAGTTCCTGGTCTACCCCAACACCTTCTGGCCCTTCGCCGACAGCCTCCCGCTGGTCAGGCATTTCAGGATTGCGCCGGGCGAGACCGTCCTCGACGTGGGCACCGGCTCCGGTGTCATCGGCATCTTCGCCTGCTATCAGGGCGCACGGCGGGTGGTGGGGGTGGACATCAACCCGGCCGCCATCCAGAGCGCCACCCACAACGCCCAGATGCACGGCTTTGCCGGCACCATGACCGTGCTGCAGTCTGATTTGTTCGAAGCCCTGGGCGACGAGCAGTTCGACGTCATCACCGCCAACCTGCCGTTTCGCAACAAGCCGGCGCACGACGTGGTGGCCATGTCGCAGTGGGACACCGACTTCCAGACCAACACCCGCTTCTTCGAAGGCGTGGGCCGGCGTCTGAAGCCCGAGGGACGCATCTATTTTGTGCAGTCCAACTTCGGAGAAATCGAGGCCATCCAGCGTCTCGCGCGGGCGGCTGGCTTGTTCACCGTGGAGTTGGCCAGCGAAGCCACCGACGAAACCCGGCGCCAGCAATTCTTCGTCTACGAAATGACTCGGGCCTGATCGCCACCTCCCCGGGTCTGACCCATAGCGTCCATGGACAGCCTGCTACTGGCCATCGAATCGCGCCGCGCTGTCCCCCGCTCGGAACTGCGCTCAAGGGTTCGGAGAGTGGCCGTCATCCTGTCAGGCTCGCGCGGCGGGTCCAGCCTCTTCAAGGAGTCCCTGGCCCGGCATCCCCGCATCGCTTCGCTGGACGGGGAGTTGGACCCGTTGTTGACCTTGTCGGGCAATGGCTTCAATCAGAACTCCGACAGCGATTGCATAGGGCGCCTGGCCAATGCCGAGGAGTTGGCCAGCAGCGTCCTGGACGAGATCTCCTTTGTCTCGGCAGACCTCCTTGATGCCGAGGCGCTGCTCAGGAAGTGGAGGAACCGGCTGCTGCTGCAGTTCCCTTCGCACTTTCTGGACGCCGGCGCCGATCACCGCCTGGAACGGTCGCTGGAGGCGGCGTTCAGCCAGTTCGACAGCGGCGACCGCCGCAGCGAAGCCGAGCTTCAGGCGCTGGTGCTCTGCGCCGTGTTCGGCGACGCGCCTTGGCGGATCGGTTACTACGACGGCAAGGCTGCCTGCGGCGCGGGCATCCACTTCGACGAACCCCTGAAGATCGAAGAGCCGCCCTTCGTCGCGCCCACGCTCAGGCGACGGCCCTTCGGCCCGGCCGATGCAGGGGACTCCGTGCTGCTGTTCAAGTCCCCGTCCGACGCCTACCGCATCGGCATGTATGAACAGCTGTTCCCCAACGCCGAGGTGACCTACATCCACCTGACCCGGGGCTTCGCGCAGTCCGTCAACGGCCTGATGGACGGCTGGCTCTACCCGTTGGGATTCTTCTCGCACGACCTCAGCAAGATCGGCTGCGAACTCGCCATTCCAGGCTATTCCGACACCGTGCCCTTCGGCCGCAAGTGGTGGAAGTTCGACCTGCCGCGCAACTGGCGCCAGTTCACCTGCGCGAAGCTGGAGGAGGTATGCCTGAATCAGTGGTGCTCCATTCACGAAGCCATCCTGCAAAGCGGCGTCTGCACCCTGCGCCTGTCCTTTGAGGACTTCATCGCCGATCCCCTCGCGGCGCTTCGCTCGATCACCGATCACCTGGGCCTGCCCGCCATGACTCCGCCAGCTGCACTGCCCGTCAAGATGGCCACCGAGCCGCCGTCCTCCAGGCGCTGGCATAAAAGACGCCCCTTGTTGCTGGACCTGGGTCGGCGCGCCGAGGTGGGCGAGATGATGGACAGGCTTGGCTATCCCATGGAGCCCGACACATGGCTGTGAATGCAAGGCTTCTGCTGCCCTACCTGATGGGCCAGCGCCGCGACGGCCTGCGCCGTGTACTCGACATCGACTTCCATCCCTGGGAGGTGCTGGCGCCTGCCGGGCTGCAGGCGACGCGGATCGACGACCCCATTGCCAAGCTGCAAAGCCTGGGCAGCCTGTATGGACTGCTGGCCGCGCGTGTTGCCGCGCTGGCCCGCGGCGGCCAACGGCCGGTCAGCATCGCCGGCGACTGCGTCTCCAGCCTCGGCATGCTGGCCGGGTTGCAACAAGCCGGCCAACCGCCCGAGCGCGTGCTCTGGCTCGACGCCCATGGCGACTTCCACACCTGGTCCAGCACCCAAACCCAGTACATCGGCGGCATGCCCCTGGCCATGTTTGTCGGTCGGGTCGACCCCGGCCCCGACCCGCGCAGTCAGGCAGCACTGGCCTGCCTGGCCACCATCGGCGTGCAGGCCTACCCGGAGCGGCAAATCGTTCTCGCCGATGCGCGCGACCTCGACCCCGGCGAACGTGAAGCCCTGCTGAACTCGCGGATCCTGCGCTGTCCGCTCGACGCGGTGCTGGGACAGCTGCAACCGCAGGAGCGCATCTATCTGCACTGGGATACCGACGTCATCGACGACCCCGCCCAGATGCCGGCTCTCAAGTACCACGTCCAGCGCGGCCCCAGCGCCGCGGACATGGCCGCCCTCTTCCGTGCACTGCGCGCCTACAACATCGTCGCCGTCTCTGTTTCTGCATGGCATGAGGAACAGGACGTCGACAACCAGACCGCACAGGCCTGCCTGGAGATCTTGAACACGCTGCTGGACGCCTGAGGCCTCGCCCTTGTGCAGGGATGAGTCGCAACAAGTCATCCGGCGTAACCGGAAACGTCGGCGCGGGCGGCCAGCAGGCATGTCGGGCATTGGATTTGCCCCTCTTCCAGACCAGCAGTGGTTACTGGCACGGCCATGCTGGCCCAACCCTGTCAGTGCCTGACCCAGCAGGAGAAAGTCATGAACATGCGCCGATCCACTTCGTGGCGGATACCCGTCCGCGCCATTGCTGCCGCAGCGACCGTGGTCGCCATCGTCTTGCCCATCACCGCACAAACCCAGACCGCCACCGAGATCTACCAGCAGGAGCGCGCCAACTGCCTGGCCGGCAAGACCCAGCAGTCGCAAGCCGACTGCCTCTACGAAGCCCGCTCGGTGCTGCGCGACCGGCGTGCCGGCGAGTTGCAGCCGAGCGAGTCGAATGCGGTTGCTGCGCCGTCCGGCGACACCGGCAGCGCAGACGCCTTGCCACCGCGCGCAGACCGGCATTGAGCTTCTCGGGCCCACGCCTGGCAAGCCATTTCGCCGAGTTGTGGGCCAAGGCCGAGAGGTGGAAGACCGCGACACGGCTGGCATAGTTGGGGGGCGCCTCATCTCACACCATCATCCGTGGACAAAGCCACCGCCTTCGCCGTCGTTCTGGTGTTGAACACCCTCTGGTTCGGCGCCGGCTTTCAGTACTTCAGCCTCAGGCCGAACGCCGCCGCCAAGCTGCTGGTCCCACCCTCCGCACGCCAGTCGCCGCTGTTTCCAACCATCGCGGCGTCCGTCCGGTTTCTTGGCGGCATGAACTTCGCCTTCGCGGCGTTCGCGGTGCTGTTGCTGCTCAACGGATCGCTCTTTCCGGAGCCCGCGCAGCGCGCGTTGTTCGCCGGGGTCTTCTCGCTGGCACACGCCAGCCAGTTTGTCGCCAACCTGCCGGTGGCGCTCCGAGGTGGACGCATCGGCGAATCGTTTTGGCCGGTGCTGTCCGGCCCCATGCTCTTCATCTTCGTCGTCGACATCACGCTCATGGTCGCGAACGCGGTGCTTGCGGCCGTATTGCTGTCGACGTGATGACGGCAAGGGGCGCTATCGATGCAAGAGACTGAGCCCGCCGTTTGTCTGCGCTGCTCCGAGACCTATCTTCGCGCAGCCGTCCATCTGCGCTCTGTCATGCAGCTCAACAAAATCCCTGCTTCGAAGCGGGTGGCCGCCTTGATGGCGCTGGAGGGCCTCGACTCGGCCACCGCAGAGGCCTGGCTCAAGCACGAAATGCACAAGTCTTGCGAGAAGCGCGAGGCCGACTGCCCGCGCTGTGGCGGCCGCTTGATCACCTGGCAGGCCAGGTGGTGTCAGCACTGCAAGCTGGACTGGCACTGAAGCCCCATCCCCGTCCTCCTTGACGGGCGGAGTAGTCTCCACGGGCCGCGGCACAAGCTCTGAGGACTGCCAATGACCGAAACCACATCGCCTTTTGACCTGAGCGGCCGCGTTGCCATCGTGACCGGCGGCAACGGTGGCATTGGTCGTGCCATCGCCTTGGGCCTGGCCCGCGCGGGCGCGTCGGTGGCTGTGCTGGCCCGCGATGAAGAAAAGAACCGCCTCGTCCTCGCAGAGCTTCAGGCCATCGGAAGGCCGGCGCTCGCCCTCCAATTGGACGTCATGAACCGCGTGGAACTGGCGCCCGCCGTGGCACAGGTCGAGCAAGAGCTCCGAGGGCTGGACATCCTGGTCAACAACGCGGGCATCGCGTCGCCCAACTACGGCGTGCTGAACGAAGCCGCCGAGAGCTGGGACGCCGTGCTTGAAACCAATCTGAACGCCTGCTTCCTGCTGTCGCAGCTGGCCGCCCGATCAATGCTCGGCCGCAAGCGCGGCAAGATCATCAATCTGGCCAGCATGTACTCCTTCTTCGGTTCCGGCTTTCAGCCTGCCTACAGCGCCGCCAAGGGCGCTGTCGTTCAGCTGACCAAGTCCATGGCGATCGAGCTCGCCCCCCACAACATCCAGGTCAATGCCATCGCACCGGGATGGATAGAGACGAACATGACCACTCGCGTCCGGAGCTCGCCGATGAACGATGCAATCCTTGCGCGCACCCCCGCCAACCGCTGGGGAAAGCCCGACGAACTGGTTGGCGCCGCAGTCTTCCTGGCCTCTCAGGCCGCCGACTTCATCACCGGCGTCACGCTACCCGTCGACGGCGGCTATTCGATTCGCTGAGCCGTTGCCTACAGCCCCGCTGCCCCTGACGCGCCGCCGTCCATCATCAGATGACCACCCAAGACCGAGGGCGAGAAATCAGCCGTGCCGACGGGCTTTCGTCCTTCGGTCCAGGCCTGCAGCGTCTCGGCTGCCATCGGTCGCGCCAGGAAATAACCCTGCAGTTCGTCGCAGTGCAGCGCCAGCAGGATGTCGCGCTGGCCCTTGGTCTCCACGCCTTCGGCGACGACTCGCAGGCCGAGCTCGTGGGCCAGTTGGATGACGGCGCTGACGATGGCCCTGGCGTCGGCGCTGGTCTCGACGTCGGAGACGAAACTGCGATCGATCTTGAGCTGGCGAGCGGGCAGCTGGCGCAAATAGCTGAGGCTTGAGTAGCCGGTCCCGAAATCGTCGATGGAGAGGAACACGCCGATACGGGCCAACTGCTCGAAGGCGCGCTGGGTGCTCTTGATGTCCTCCATCGCGACGGACTCGGTGATCTCACAGAGCAGTTGCGAGGGCTCGACCAGGCTCCTGGAAAGTGCCGCTTCGATCCGTGCCGCCAGGTCATCCTCACGCAGCTGATGCACCGACAGGTTGATCGCCACGCGCATGTTCAGGCCGATCTCCGCCCAGGCGTGCATCTGCCGGCAGGCCTCGTCGATGACCCAGTTGCCCAGGCTGTTGATGAGGCCGAAGCGCTCCGCGATCGGAATGAACAGGCCCGGGTTCAGCAGGCCGCGCTCTGGATGATTCCAGCGCAGCAGGGCTTCGACGCCACGGATCTGCCCATGCTGGCCGTCGATCTTGGGTTGGTAGTGGAGCTGCAGTTGCCCGTGTTCGATGGCATGACGCAGGTCGTTCAACAGATTGAGCTGCTCCTGCGCGCCTTCGTCCATATGCGTCTCGTACAGCGCATAGGTGCTGCCGCCGGCGCGTTTGGCCGTGTACATCGCGGCGTCCGCGTGCATGACCAGTTTGTCGCCGTCGCCGTGATCGGGGTAGGCGGCGATGCCGACCGATCCCGACAAAGCGACCCGCCGCCCACCGATCTCAAGCGGTGCTGACAAGGCCGCGATCAGGCGGCGGGCGAGGCTGACGCAGTCCACCAGACTGCTGACATCCTCCATCAGCAGCACGAATTCGTCGCCGCCGATGCGAGCCACCGTGTCGGCATCGCGCGCCACGGTGCTCAGGCGCGCTGCGACCTCCTTCAGCACCGTATCACCTGCGGCATGGCCGAGCGAATCATTGATCGGCTTGAAGCCATCGAGGTCGACAAACAGCACGGCCACCTTGCCGGCATTGCGCTCCGAGATCTGCTCCCCGGTGCGCGCGTGGCGCTGCAGCGCATGGGCCAGGCGGTCCTCGAACAGCATGCGGTTGGGCAGGCCGGTGAGCGGATCCTGGAACGCCCGCCGCCGCAACTCCTCATTGGCCGTTTCCAGCTTCACGTTCGCAACCTTCAGCGAGCTGCGCATGCGGGCATCCAGGGTCGACGTGAACAAGGTCATCGCCAGCAGCGCAACGGACGACACCGACACCACCATGCCGAGTTGCGGGCCGGCCAGCGCGTCCGCGCTCAGGCAGACCGTGCCGACCGGGAAACTCGCCGCCGCCATGCCCGTGTAGTGCATGCCGCAGATGGCGATGCCCATCACCAGCGCGGCCAACGGCTGGAAGATCATGCCGCGCCGGTCGCCCATCTTGCGCAGCCAGAAGAAGATCAACAACGCCGCCGCTGACGCGGCGACCGCGATCAGCGCCGATGCCGCGACCAGCAGCGGATTCCAGACGATGCCGGGCGACATGTCGAGCGCGGCCATGCCGGTGTAGTGCATCGCACAGATGCCCAGCCCCATCGCGATGGCGCCACCGGTCAGGCGGGGCCAGGTGAGCTCGCCATGACTCGCAACATACAGCGCGATGGCCGACACGGCGACCCCGGCGACCCACGATGCCACCGTGAGCACCACGGTATAGCCCAGCGCAATCGGCAGGGAGAAGGCCAGCATGCCGACGAAGTGCATGCACCAGATGCCGGTGCCCATCGCCAACGAGCCGCCAGCCCACCAGCTGACGGCGACACCGCGGTCGCGGGTGCGGACGCGCTTGGCCAGGTCAAGCGCGACATAGGACGCAAAGCTGGCAATCAGCAGCGATGCGGCAACCACCCACGGGGCATAGCTGGAAGACAGATATTGCATGGGCTGAGTGTTCGCTTCCCGGAGCACCGGACATCGGTGGGCGCCTGTGTAACTGTCAAGTTACGCGAACCCGCCACCGCGCCAACTCTACCCCGCTTGGCCGATGCGAACGATGCCCAGCGCGGCGCCCCCGCTCAGCCTCCCGGCCTGTCCGCCTGCACCTTCGGGCTGATCTTGTAGCTCCTCACGTCCTCCGTGATCGGCAGCATGGTTGCGTCCCAGGCCACCCAGTCGGCCCGCAACTGCTTCAGCCGCTCCGGCTCCCGCTCCGCCAGGTTGGCGCGTTCGCGCGGGTCCTGGGCGAGGTTGAACAAGAACTCGTTGCCATTGATCTGCAGATACTTCCAGTCGCCGTCGCGCAGCGCGCGCTGGGCGTTGGACTTGTAGCGCCAGAACAGCTTGCGCTCGACCGTGGCGGCCTGGCCGAGAACCTGCGGCAGCACGTTGGTGCCGTCGCTCGGATAGTCCGCCCGCGGCGCCGTGCCGGCCGCGGCAAGCAAGGTGGGCAGCCAGTCCATGCTGATGACGACCTGGTCACTCACCTGCCCGGCCTTCACACGCGCCGGCCAGCGCAGCAGCGTGGGCACGCGGATGCCGCCTTCCAGCAGTTCGGACTTCTGGCCGCTGAAGGGCCAGGTGTTGGAGAAGCGCTCGCCGCCGTTGTCGCTGGTGAAGACAACGAGAGTGTTCTGCGCCAGCCCTTGCGCCTCCAGCGTGGCCAGCACGCGGCCCACCGCCGCGTCCAGCGCGCCGACGATCTCACCGTACTTCTTCAGGCTGCCGCCGTCCGTGTGGTTGAGGTTCTTCAGCTGGCGCGACACGGGCTCGTCGCCTGGCCCCTCCCAAGGCCAGTGTGGTGCGGTGAAGTGCAATGACAGCAGAAAGGGCTCCTTCGCCGTCTGCTTGCGCAGGAAGGCCTGGCCGTGCTCGGCGATCAGGTCGGTGTAGTAGCCGGCCTTGTCGACGCGCACCTCGCCTTCGAAGAGATCGGGCGGCAGGTTGGCGCCGACGCCGGCCTTGTGGGTGAAGTAGTCCACCGCGCCACCGGTGTTGCCGAAGAACTCGTCATAGCCGCTCTTCAGCGGACCGTACTTGGGCAAGGCACCCAGATGCCATTTGCCGAACAGCGCGGTGCGGTAGCCGCGCGCCTTCAACAGCGACGGCAGCGTGGGGTGGTCGGGCGGCAGGCCGAGCTGGTCGCCACCGACGGGTTCCTCCAGGCCGCCGCGCAGCCGGTATTGGTAGCGCCCGGTGATGAGACCAAAACGCGTGGCCGAACAGACGGCCGAGTTGGCGTAGCCCTGCGTGAAGCGGGTGCCCTGGGCCGCCAGCTTGTCGAGGTGGGGCGTGGCGTAGTCGCGCTGGCCATAGACGCCGAGGTCGGCGTAGCCCATGTCGTCGGCCAGGATGAAGAGGATGTTGGGCGGTGTGTCGGCAGCACGGGCCGTGGCCGGCAGCAGCGCGAGTGCGCCCAGGCCTTGCAGCAGGCCGCGTCGGGAATGAGATTTCATATTCAGTTGTTTGCGGCGCTGTTCTTCGGGCCGAGCGCCAGGCCGCTCCGTAGCCGGCCCGTCTGGCGATGTGCGTGCCGGTCGATCCGGCACGCATCGCCGTCCCCTCGGGGGACCGATCGGGCTTGCGCGCGTCCAGCGCAGCAAGACCGAGCGAGGGGCCACTTGACGTCAGGAAAAGATGACGGGGAGAGAGACCTGGATTTCGTCGGCGCCGCCGGCCGTGCAGCGCATGCGCTTGACCGCCGCCTGGACGTATTTGTGATATTCCTTCGGGCCCGACTGCGGCAGCACGTCGACCACCTGGTTGCCCCGGATCTTGATCAGCGTCTGCACCGTGCCCTTGAGGCCGACGCGGTCGATGGCTTCCTCCAGCGCGCCGGCCAGCACGGCTTCGTAGCCGGGGCAGGCCAGGCTGATCTCGCGCTTGACGATGGCGGGCGCCGGCGGCGGTGCGGGTGGCGCGACGACGGGCGCCGGCGCCGCGGCGATGACGACCGGCTCCTTGGGCGGTGCGGCCTGCACGACCTGGATGGGCGCAGGCGGCGGCGTGACGACGGGCACCACCTCGGGCGGCGGCACATAGGCCGGCGGCGGCACCACCTTCTGCACCGGCTCGATCTTGACGACCTTGGGCGGCGGCGGTGGTGGAGGCGGCGGCAGCACCTCGGGCAGCAAGGCCATGTCGATGGGCTTCCTGATCGCCTCGATGGCCTTGGACGCGAGGCCCGTGGTCAGGCCCCAGCCCAGCACGATGTGCAGGCCGACGACGAGGGCGATGCCGGTGCCGCGGTTGGCATTGGCCGGCGGCTTGAGCTGCGAGCGCAAGGGCGCGGCCGCGGCGAGAGGCGCCGGTGCAACGAGACGGCGTGGCGCGGGGCGGGTGTCGTCCAGCGTCAAACCGCCGGGCAAGAGAACTGCGCTCATGGATTCAATCTCCTACTTCGAGTCGTCCAGAAACTGTTCGCTGCCCGTCACGCCGAGCTTGGTCAGCCCGGCCTGGTGGGCTGCCGTCATGACGGCCGCGAATTCGTCGTACTTGGCGCCCGGCTGCGGGCGCACATGCACCTCGGGCTGGGTGGCCTGCTTGCCGGCAGCGTCGAGGCGCTCGCGCAGCACGACCTGGTCGGCGATGGCCTCGCCGTTCCACAGCACGGCGTCGGGCGTGATGTCCAGCCGCACGACTTCGGGCGGCACAGGCGGCGGCGCCGAAGGCGGCGCGATGGGCAGGTTGAGCTTGACGCTGTGCAGCTGCACCGGGATGGTGATGATGAGCATCACCAGCAGCACCAGCATCACGTCGATCAGCGGCGTGGTGTTGATGTCGGGCACGGGCAGGGCCGACGTGAGCTGGCGGCGCGCGCGGGCCGCCTTGCGCAGGGGTCCCGCGCTCACAGCGACCTCGCCGGCGGTTCGGTGATGAAGCCCACCTTGGCGATGCCGGCGCGCTGGGCGGCCAGCAGCACGCGGCCCACCGGGGCGTAGTCGCTGCCGGCATCACCGCGCACATGCACCTCGGGCTGGGGCTGCTGCTGGGCAATGCCCTTGAACCGCTCGAAGAGGGCGTCCTTGCTGGCCACTGGCGCGTCGAACCAGTAGAGCTTGCCGTCGCGCGAGACCGTGATGACGACGTCCTTGGGCTCGCTCTCGCGCACCTCGTTGCGCTGCTTGGGCAGCTCCACCGGCACCGAGAAGTTCACGACCGGGATGGTGATGAGGAAGATGATGAGCAGCACCAGCATGACGTCGACGAGCGGCGTCGTGTTGATGGACGAGACAGCCTCGTCGGCACCCTGCACAAGTTGTATAGCCATATCAGTTGTCCATCGCGTTCACGGCAGCCGCGCCGCATGAGAGAGTCTTCGGGCCGAGCGCCGGGCCGCTCCCAAGCCGGCCCGCTTGGGCGATGTGCCCGCGGCTCGATGCCGCGGGCATCGCCGTCCCCGCGGGGGACCGACCAGGTATGCCCGCGTTCAGCGAGGCAAGACTGGGCGAGGGGCTCACTTGATTTCAGGCCAGGGCCGGCGTCAGGCCAGCGGCTTGCGGCGCGCTGGCGGCGGCGGGCTCTTCATGGCCCGAGCCCAGCAGCACCGAATGCAGCTCGCCGGAGAAGTCGCGCACGTCGTCCAGCACCAGCGCATTGCGGCGCAGCAGCGCGTTGTAGCCCAGCACGGCGGGCACGGCGACGAACAGGCCGATGGCCGTCATGATGAGAGCCTCGCCCACCGGGCCGGCCACCTTGTCGATGGAAGCCTGGCCGGCCACGCCGATGGCCGTCAGCGCGTGATAGATGCCCCAGACCGTGCCCAGCAGGCCGACAAAGGGCGACGTCGAACCCACCGTCGCCAGCAGGCTCAGGCCCGTGGAGAGCTGGCGCTGCACACGCTCGGTGGCGCGGTGCAGGGACAGGTCCACCCAGTCGGCGAAGTCCACCTTGGCGCGCAGGCCGTGGTGGCGTTGCGTGGCTTCCAGGCTGGCTTCGGCGATGTAGCGGTAGGGGCTCTTCTCGGACAGCTTCTCGGCGCCCGCCTTGACGGTGCCGGCGCTCCAGAAGTCCTTCTGCGCGGCGCGCGCCTGCGCGCCCAGGCGGGCCTGCTGCAACAGCTTGGTGATGATGACGTACCAGCTACCCGCGCTCATCGCGACGAGGGTGAAGAGCACGGCCTTGGTGACGGCGTCGCTGTTCGTCCAGACGGAGGCGAGGCCATAGGGGTTGTCGCCCTGGGCCTGGGCGGCACCGGCGGCGAGGAGCAGAGCGAGCGGCGCCAGGGCGCGACGGGCAAAGGTGGAAGCGTTCATCGGCATGTGGGGGGGCTAGGGATCAGAGGGGCCGGGTCAGTGTGCGCAGCGCGCGGCGGCGCGCGAACTAAGCTTTTCGCGTTAGCTTATTTAGGGCACCCTGCGCGCTTACGCGCGATCCCGCCGGGCGGGAATGAGCACCTTCGGGCGGCCGTGCGGTGCTCATGCAGCGGCGTGAAGGCGCGCGTCCTGGCGCTCGGGTTCGTGCGCGATCTGCTGCACGGCGGCCGGGCGCGCGGGCGGCAGCAGGTCCAGCCGTTTCAGATGGGTGCGCAGCACATTGCGGGTGATGCCGAGCAGGGCCGCGGTATGCACCTGGTTGTGGTGGCAATGGCGATAGGCGGAGCGGATCAACGCGGACTCGACGCGCACATGCAGGGCCTGGGGCGCCTCGTCGAACAGCCGCTCGAAGACGCGCTCCAGCACCTCCTCGTCATCGCCCGCCGCGGCAGGCAAGGCCACCGGCGCGGGATGCGCGCGCCCGATGGCGTGCAGCTGCAGGTCCTCGCGAGCAATGCGCTCGTCGCGGCAGATGATGAGGGCGTAGTGGATGACGTTTTCCAGCTCGCGGATGTTGCCGGGCCAGGCATAGGCCAGCAGCGCGTCGCGCGCCTCGGGGGCCAGGCGCACATCGT
Organism: Roseateles sp. P1_C1_2; assembly: GCF_056406535.1. Classification (NCBI taxonomy): domain Bacteria; kingdom Pseudomonadati; phylum Pseudomonadota; class Betaproteobacteria; order Burkholderiales; family Sphaerotilaceae; genus Roseateles; species Roseateles sp. P1_C1_2. The sequence continues at coordinate 4,801 of NZ_JBFUAB010000033.1, read as the reverse complement.
TCAAGCCGAGGCGGCGGCTGTAGACGCCGATGAAATGCTCGGCCAGGGCCAGGATGTCGCCCGGGCGCTGCGCCAGCGGGCTGAGCTGCAACGTCGCGACGCTGAGTCGGTAATAGAGGTCGGCGCGGAAGTGGCCCGCGGCCACGGCCTGCTCCAGCCGCACATTGGTGGCGGCCACGAGGCGCACGCGCACGTCGATGGGCTTGCGCGACCCGATGCGCACGACCTGGCGCTCCTGCAGCACGCGCAGCAGCTTGACCTGCACGGACAGCGGCAGGTCACCCACTTCGTCCAGGAACAGCGTGCCATCGGCCGCGGCCTCGAACCAGCCGGCGCGCGCGCTGGTGGCGCCGGTGTAGGCCCCGGCCTCGTGGCCGAACAGCTCGGCCTCGACCAGTTGCTCGGTGAAGGCACCGCAGTTCACGGCCAGGAAGGGGCCGCGGCGGCCGCTGCTGTTGTGGATATGGCGGGCGATCAACTCCTTGCCGGTGCCGGTCTCGCCAATGATGAGGACGGTGGCGTCGCTCGCCGCCACGCGCTCGGCCTGGGCCAGCAGCGCGCGCGAGGCCGGGTCGTCGAAGACCAGCGCCTTGGCGCGGATCGACAGCACCTGGTGCTGGGAGTCGGGGAAGGTGAGCAGGCGTGTCATTGCCCGGCACTCTAGGCAGCGCCTCCCAAAGAGGGAACGCCGCTTTGCGCAGATGGATATGCGCTCAGCGCGGGGGGCTCACCCCTAGATCGTCAGTTGCGGCGGCCTTCAGGCCCCGGTCGTGCGCCGCACCGCGGCGAAATACCAGGCATCGGGCAGGCAACGCAGCAGCCGCATCCAGGCCGTGAAGCGGCGCGGGAAGTTCATCTCGAAACGCCCCTTGGCCCAGCCGCGCAGGATGTGCCGGGCGGCCTCCTCGGGCGTGATCAGGCCGGGCATCGCAAACTGATTGCCAGCCGTCAATGGCGTGTCGACAAAGCCCGGGTTGACGATGGACACGCCCAGGCCGAGCGGCTGCAGGTCCAGATAGAGGGTCTCGGCCAGGTTGTTGAGGGCCGCCTTGGTCGGCCCATAGGCCAGCGACAGCGGCAGGCCGCGGTAGGCCGCCACGCTGCCCACCAGACAGAGATGGCCGCTACCCGCCGCGATCAGCGCCGGCAGCATGGCTTCCAGCAGATGCAGCACGCCCAGGTAGTTGACCTTGAGATGCCTCTGCACCTCGGTGCGGTCGAAGGCGGTGGCGCGCATCGGCTGGTAATGGCCGGCGCAATACATCACCAGTGCGGGCGGGCCCTGGGCCAGGAGTTGCACACGCTCGGCTGCGGCGCGCATCTCGTCCGGTCGCGTGACGTCCAGCGGCAGCGCGATGCTGCCCGCATGCTCGCGCACGAAGGCGTCGAGCGCGTCACGCTGACGGGCCGAGACGACGACGCGCGCGCCTTGCCGTGACAGCGCCGCCGCCGTGGCCCGGCCTATGCCCGACGACGCGCCGATGACCCAGACCCAGCGACCTTGCCAGTCGGAAAGCGGTGGGTTGAGTGACCCGAACAGCGGCATGGCGTTCACGTCTTGGTGATGACCAGGGTCACGTCGCCCAGGTGCAGGCCGAACTTGCTCATGGCCGAGCGGTTGAGCACGGTGCGCGCGTCGATGAGGAACATCCAGTCGTCCAGCGCCACATTCCAGACGCGGCCATCCACCGGCAGGGCCAGCGTGTAGGCCCAGCGGAAGGCATTGCCGGCGCTCTCGCCAGCGGCCTCGCCGACGACGTCGTCCGCCGTGCCGCTGTAACGCCCCTGGCCGAGAGCCTTGAGCCGCCACACGCGCCGCTGCGTGCTGCCGTCGCTGTAGGTGAAGCGCTCGTCGAGGACGCCGTTGTCGCCCTCCCAATGCCCGCTCATCGTCACCGTGAAACGCTTGGCGACGCGGCCGGCGCGGTCGGTGAAGATGCCCTTGGCCGTCAGCTCGCCGTTGAGGAATTCGCGCAGCTCGATGGTGGGTCGTTCGTTGGCGTAGTCCTGCACCTGGGGGCCCGCGCAGCCGGCCAGGCTCACGGCCAGGGTTGCAGCCAACAGGCTGCGGCGTGGGATGGTGTTCATCCGCGTTCCTTCCAGGTCGGGTTGAGGCGCTCGGCCCGCCACAGCGCCGCAGCGGCGGCGAGCTTGAGCAGGCAAGGCAGGCCGCCATAGGCCCAGGCCAGGGCCTGCAGGCCCGCCGGGTCGGCACCCCCGCTGCGGTAGCCCAGCGCCGCGAGCAGCGGCAGGGCCAGGCCGGCGGCCAGCGCCAGGTTGAGCTTGGTGGCACAGGTCCACCAGCCGATGTAGACCCCCTCCTCGCGCTGGCCGGCGCCGCCGCGGTGGATGACGCCCGTCAGCAATGCGCCCGGCAGCGCCAGGTCGGCGCCCAGGGCCAGGCCGCTGCACAGGCAGATGGCGGCGAAGGCCGCACCGTCGCCGGCGCCCAGCAGCGGCGCGGCGGCGAAGGCCAGCACATTGGCCAGCATGCCGGCTCGCCACACCGGCGACAGCCCCCAGCGGCCGGCGGCGCGCACCCACAGCGGCAGGCCGAGCACCGCGGCCCCGAAGTAGGTCAGCAGCAGCGGCGCTTGCCAGTGCGGCAGTTGCAGCCGGTCGGCGATGAAGAAGGGCAGCAGCGTGGCAGGCACGGCGCCGGCAATGCCGTTCAGCATGAAGACGGTCAGCAGTTGGCGGAAGGCGGCGTGCCGCCATGGCGAGGCCGCGGGCGCAACGGGTTCCAGATCAGGGAGCGGCGCGGCGGCCGGGCCAAGCCGGCTCAAACCCAGCAGGCCCGCCGCCAGCAGCAGGGCCAGGGCGAGGCTGGTGGTGGTCCAGCCCAGCAAGGCCGGCAGCGCACTGGCCAGCAGCACCCCGGTCAGCGTGCCGGCCTCGCGCCAGCCCGTCACCCGCGCGCGCAACTCGGGCCCGCCGCCCCAGCGCGTGCCCCAGCACTGATGGACGATGCTGACGCCGCTGTAGGCCAGCGTGCACAGCAGCAGCGCCGGCACCAGCCAGGCCAGCAGCAGGGACGGCGCCATCGACGGCGGCAGCCACAGCGCCGCAAAGGCTGCGGCCAGCACCACGCTGCCCAGCGCCGCCGCAGCCCACGCGTTGCCGCGCCGGAACAGCGCGTCGGCCACACGCCCCAGCGCCGGGTCGACAAAGGCGTCGAGCATGCGCACGCCCAGCATGACCAGGCCCAGCGTGGCGAGCGGCATGCCAAAGGCCGACGCGTAGTGGTAGGGCAGGTTGACGTAGAGCGGCAGGGAGACGAAGGCCAGCGGCACGCTCAAGGTCGCATAGGCCATGCCGCGGCGCCAGCCGAGGGCGGGCGGGGCGGCGGCGATGGCGGATACCGACATGGCGGGCGAGCGTTCAGCGCGCCAGGCCGAGCAGGGACTCGCGCAACGCGGGCGCCGAGGTCTGCTTGGCCAGCCAGATGCCGAAGAACAGGCGTGCGTATTCGGCGTCCAGCGTTTCGGCCGTCAGGCGGCCGTTGTGGAAGAAGCGCACCTCACCCTTGCCGTCGTTGAAGCCGAGCAGGCGGTCACCGCTGGAGACATCGGGAAAGGCCTTGGTCATCAAGGCCAGCCAGCGCTTGGCCCTGGCCTCGTCGAAGCTGCCGCCACGCCGCATCTCGGCCACGGAGCGTTCGGCAATCGCCTGCCCTTCCAGGCGGCGGTCGTAGGCCAGCTCGAGCACGAAGGGCTGGCGGGCGTAGTCGTCGCCCTCGAAGCCCGGCTGGGTCCACAACCTGGCTTCGTAGACGCGCAGGCCGAAGAAGCGCAGCACGCCGCTGCCCTGCAGGCGGGCCTGCGGCAGCAGGGAGAGCAACTCGGCGGAGGGCGGGGTGTCGGCGATGGCTTGTGACATGGCGATGGGGTTGGAGGCGGCCGCGGCCGCGAGCTGGGCCAGCGCCAGGCGTCGTGTCGGCTGCCGCGGGCTCATGGGGCGGGCTTGCGGAGCGTGAACTGCATGACGTCGGTGTTGCCGGTGTCGAAGGCAGCTTCGCAGTAGGCCAGATAGAAGCCCCAGATGCGCTGGAAACGCCGGTCGAAACCCTGGCGCTGCACGGCATCCAGCCGCGCCACGAAGGCATCGCGCCAGCGCCTCAGCGTCTCGGCGTAGTCGCGGCCGAAGGCGAGCCGGTTCTCGACGACGAAGCCGGCGCGCTGGGCCTCCGCCTCGAAGGCCGACGGGCTGGGCAGCAGGCCACCCGGGAAGATGTATTGCTGGATGAAGTCCGTCGAGCGCAGATAGCGCTCGAACAGGTCATCGCGGATGGTGATGGTCTGGATGCAGGCGCGGCCGCCGGGCTTGAGGCAGGCGTTCAGCGTCTGGAAATAGCCCGCCCAGTATTCGTGGCCGACGGCCTCGAACATCTCGATGGAGACGACGGCGTCGAAGGGCTCGGCGGCATGTTTGGCCGGCAGGTCGCGGTAGTCCTGGTAGAGCAGCTCCACGTGGTCGGCAAGGCCAGCGGCCTTCATGCGTTGATCGGCCCAGGCCAGTTGCTCGGCAGACAGCGTCACGCCCGTCACCTTGGCGCCGAATTCGGTCGCGGCCAGCTCGGCCATGCCGCCCCAGCCGCAGCCGATCTCCAGCACGCGCGCACCGGGCTCGACGCGCGCCTCGCGCAGCGCACGGCGGAACTTCGCGTCTTGCGCCAGCTGCAGGTCGGCGCCGCGTGCGTCACGGCCCTCGAACCAGGCGGCGCTGTAGCTCATGCCCGGGTCCAGCCAGAGCCGGTAGAAGTCGTTGCCCAGGTCGTAGTGGGCATGGATGTTCTTGGCGC
>NZ_JBFUAB010000032.1:0-88906 GCF_056406535.1 Roseateles sp. P1_C1_2 | reverse complement strand
GTGCAGCGCAAGCACGAGCTGGCCGGCTTGCAGCTGGCGTTGCCCTTCATGTCGACGCTGCCGGCCGACGTCAAGGTCAAGGTGCAGCCGCATCTGAGTGGCAAGCTCGACGGCGTCGCTTTCGACAGCCGCGCGGAGGCGCTGCCCTTCGACGACGACGTCAGCGCACGCCTGTCGTTCAAGTTCTCCGGCCTGGACCTCGCACCGCTGGCGGCCTATGTGCCTGCCAGCGCACCCTTTCGCCTGGGCGGCGGCAGGCTGGATGTCGACGTGGCGCTGGACTTTGCCGAGCGGGCCAAGCAGGTCCCCGGCGTCAAGCTCAGCGGCCTGATCCAGCTGCACGAGCTGGCCCTGACGCAACCCGACGGGCAGGCGCTGCTGGACTTCAAGCGTCTGAGCCTGCCGCTGACCGACGTACAGCCGCTGCGCCGCCAGCTGGGCTTTGGCGCCATCCTGCTGGAGTCGCCCAGCGCGTGGCTGCGTCCACTGCCGGCGGTCTCCGGAGAAGCCTCCGCAGCGGCTGCGACGCCCTGGCAATTCAGCCTGGCGGGGTTGGAAGTCAAGGACGGCCGCTTCACCGTCAACAAGGACCTCGCGCTGGAGGCCATCCAGCTCAAGCTCGGCGCAGCGGCCTGGCCCTTGAAATTGCCCGCCCAGCTCGACGCCAGCCTGCGCCTGGACCAGGCCACGCTGACGGTCCAGGCCAAACTCTCGCCCGAGCTGCTGCAGGCCGATGCCGAGTTGAATGGCCTGGCCGTCGAGCGGCTGGCGCCCTGGCTGCCGCTGCCGGGCGGCGCCAAGCTGGCCGCGGGCATCTCCACCAAGGCCGGCCTCAGCGTCAAGAACCCGCTGGCCGAAGGCGCCGCCGACCGGGTCCTGCTGACCCTCACCGAACTGCAGGTCCGCGACGCTCGCCTTGGCCTGGCCGGCGCGCCGCGGCTGATGACGCTGGCCTCTGCCCAGCTCGACAAGGCCAGCATCGAACCGGCTGCGCGCACCATCACCCTCGGCACGCTGACGCTGGATGCGCCGCGCGCCCAGCTCGCCCGGGAGGCGGGTGGTCGTCTGAATATCGCCGGCCTGCTGCCGCCCGACAGCGCGGCGTCGGCGGCCGGCCCGGGCTGGAAGCTGCAACTCGCCGGGCTGGCTGTGGCGCGCGGTGCGCTGCGCTGGCAGGACGCCGCCGTGCCCGCCGGCGTCGCGCCCGTGGCGCTGACCGCCGAGCCGCTGCGCCTGCAACTCGGCGCGTTGAGCTGGCCGGCCACGTCGCCGGTGCAGGCGCAGATCACCACCCAGCTTGCGGCCCTGGCCAGCAACGACCAGCCCATTGCCGCCAGTGCCGGCAGCCTGCAGTGGAGCGGCCGCGTCGGCCTGGCGCCGCTGTCAGCCATTGGCACGCTGCAGGCCAAGGCGCTGCCGCTGCATCTGCTCAACGCCTATCTCGACCCGGCCTGGGGCCTGCAGCTGCAGCGCGCCGAACTGGGGCTGAAAGCCGAAGTCACCGCCCAGCAGGCGGACAGCGCCTGGACGGCCAGCGTGGGCGGCGATGTGCGCATCGGCCCGCTGGCGTTGCTGCAGACGCGCGTCGTCGATGGCCAGCGCGTCGTCGGCGAAGACCTGCTGAGCTGGCAGTCGCTGCAGCTCGACGGCCTCAAGCTCGCCCTGGCGCCCGGCGCGCCGCCACGTCTGGCTGTCAAGGACGCGCTGCTGGAAGACGCCTACGCACGCCTCATCGTCAACGACCAGGGCCGCTTCAACCTGCGCGACATCGGCCCGGCCGAAGCGGCCGCCGCACCCGCTTCAGCGGCATCGGCGCCACAGCCCGAGTTCGCCGTCGAGCGCATCCGCGTCAACCGCGCCATCGTCGACTTCAACGACCGCTTCGTGCGGCCCAACTACAGCGCCCGCCTGACCGAACTGCAGGGCTCGCTCGGCGCCTTCTCGTCCACCAGCACCGCCATGGCGCCGCTGACCTTGAAGGGCAAGGTCGCCGGCACCGGCCTGCTCGAGATCGACGGGCAGCTCAAGCCCGGCGCGCCGCTGGCCATGGACATCGCCGCCAACGCGACCGACATCGAGCTGGCGCCGCTGTCGCCCTACGCGGCCAAATACGCCGGCTACGCCATCGAGCGCGGCAAGCTGTCGACCCGGCTGCGCTACAAGGTCGAGCCCGGCGGCCAGCTCGTGGCCAGCAACCACATCATCCTGAACCAGCTGACCTTCGGCGAGCGCGTCGACAGCCCAGACGCGACCTCGCTGCCGGTGCGATTTGCCGTCGCACTCTTGAAGGACGGCAATGGCGTCATCGACATCAACCTGCCCGTCAGCGGCTCGCTGAACGACCCCGAGTTCAGCGTCGGCGGCCTGGTCTGGAAGCTCTTCCTCAACCTCATCGGCAAGGCGCTGACGTCACCCTTTGCCCTCTTCAGCGGCAGCGATGCGCCGGAGGAAGCCCAGATCAGCTTCGCGCCGGGCGGCACCGAGCTGGGCGACGTGGCCAAGCTCGACCGCGTGGCCAAGCTGCTGATCGACAAGCCCGGCGTGCAGCTGACGCTGACGGGTTGGTCTGGCATCGCCGCTGAAGGCCAGGCCTTGCGCGAGCAGCGCCTGGCCAGTGCGCTGAAGGCCGAGAACGCCGCCACGCCGGACGCCGCCCTGAAGCGGCTCTACGAAGCCACCAAGCTGCCCAACAAGCCCAAGAACCTGCTCGGCCTGGCCAAGGACCTGCCGCCCGCGCAGATGCGTGGCCTGCTGCTGGGCAGCTATGCCATCGACGAAGAGGCCTTGCGCCAGCTGGCCGTGGCCCGCGCCATCGCCGTGCGCGATGCCCTGCTGGCCCGCGGCGCCCCCAATGCCCGCGTCTTCCTCGCCGCGCCCAAGCTCTGCGACCAGGGTTGCGATGAGACCTGGCGCCCCCATGTCGAGTTGTCCCTCGGCGCTCATTGAAGGTCATCCCATGTCCACTCCGAATCTCGAACGCATCACCCTGGCTGGCGGCTGCTTCTGGTGCCTGGAGGCCGTCTACGAGCGCGTGCGCGGCGTGCACCATGTCGAGAACGGCTACAGCAACGGCCAGGGCGGCAAGCCCACCTACGAGGCCGTCTGCGGCGGCAACACCGGCTATGCCGAGGTCGTGCGCGTCGACTTCGACCCCGCCGAGGTCTCGCTGCGCGAGCTGCTGGAGGTCTTCTTCACCATCCACGACCCGACGACGCTGAACCGCCAGGGCGCCGATGTCGGCACGCAATACCGCTCGGGCATCTACTGGCACACCGAGGCGCAGCGCCAGGTTGCCGCCGAGGTGCTGAAGGAAGTCAACGACCACCACGCCGGCCGCGCCGTCACCGAGTTGCTGCCCGAGACCGACTACCACCCGGCCGAGGCCTATCACCAGCATTACTACGCCCGCAACCCGGAGCAGGGCTATTGCGCCTTCGTCGTCGCCGGCAAGGTGGAGAAATTCCTGTCCACCTTCAAGCGCCTGGTCAAGTGATGCTGGCCTGGGGCGGGCTGCGCCATCGCTACGCTGGCGGCGCCGAGATCGCCTATGGCGATTTCGCGCTGGCCGCGGGCCGGCATCTGCTGCTGCGCGGCGCCTCGGGCTCGGGCAAATCGACGCTGCTGGCGCTGCTGGCCGGACTGCTGCGCGTGCAGCAGGGCGAGCTGAATGTCGCGGGCGTCGAGCTGCAGGACATGGGAGCGCGAGAACTGGACGCCTGGCGCGGGGCGACCCTGGGCGTGGTGCCACAGCGCCTGCATTTGAGCGCGGCCCTGACGGTGGCCGAGAACCTCGCGCTGCCGGCGCTGGCCGCAGGGCAGGGCGCCGACCCGGCGCGTGCGGCCGAACTGCTGGAGGCGCTGGACATCGCCGAGCTGGCCCAGCGTCGGCCGCATGAGCTCAGCGTCGGCCAGGCGCAGCGCGTGGCGCTGGCCCGCGCATTGATGCGCCGGCCGCGCCTGCTGCTGGCCGACGAGCCCAGTGCCAACCTCGACGATGAGCACACGCTGACCATGCTGGCCCTGCTGCTGGACGCCGCCGAGCGCGAGGACTGCACGCTGGTCATCGCCAGCCATGACGCCCGCGTCGTCGAGGCGCTGAGCGAGCGAGAGGATGTGTCAGAGGTGGTGTTGTGATCCGTCTCGCATGGCGCTATCTGTGGTCCAGCCCGTTGACGACGGCACTGAATCTGCTGCTGCTGACGTTGGGCCTTGCCGCCGTCACCTTCGTGCTGCGCGCCAGTGCCCAGGTCGAGGCCGGGCTGAAGCGCGACCTGGCCAGCATCGACCTCGTCGTCGGCGCCAAGGGCAGCCCCATGCAGATCATGCTGGCCGGTGTCTTCCACCTCGATGCGCCGACCGGCAACATCCCGCTGGCCACGCTGGAGCTGTTGAAGCAGCAGCCGCTGGTCGCCCAGGCCGTGCCGCTGTCTCTGGGCGACTCTTTCCGCGGCTACCGCATCGCCGGCACGACGCCGGACTACCTCGATCTCTATGGCGCCAAGCTGGGGCAGGGCGCCCTGTGGGCCAAGCCCATGCAGGCCGTCCTCGGCGCCGAGGTTGCGCGCACGAGCGGGCTCAAGGTCGGTGACCGCTTTGCCGGCAGCCATGGCCTGGCTGAAGGTGGCGGCGCGCATGGCGATCACCAGTTCGAAGTGGTCGGCCTGCTGGCCGAATCGGGCAGCGTGCTGGACCGCCTCGTGCTGACCGACCTCGCCTCGGTCTGGGAGGTGCATGAAGACCACGCAGCCCATGACGAGGACAAGCCCAAGGAGATCACGCTGGCCCTGGTGCGCTACCGCAGCCCGCTGGCGGCCGTCATGCTGCCGCGCTGGGTCAATGCCCAGGACGGCCTGCAATCGGCCGCGCCGGCGCTGGAAACGGCCCGCTTGATGCGCTTGGTCGGCGCCGGCACCGAAGTGCTGCGCGGCTTCGGCATCGTGTTGCTGGTGGCAGCGGGCCTGTCCGTGTGGGTGGCGCTGCTGCATGCGGTGCGGGCCCGCCAGGGCGACCTGGCCATGCTGCGCATGCTGGGGGCACCGGCACGCCGCATCGCCGCGCTGATCGCGATGGAAGCCCTGCTGCTGGCGGGCCTCGCCGCCGTGCTGGGCCTGGCGGCGGGCCATGGCCTGGTCGCCGTGCTGGAGCGTCTGCTGGCCGAGCGCCAGTCGCTGCGCCTGGGTCAGCTCGGCATGAGTGAAGCCGAATGGCTGGTGCCGCTGCTGGCTTGTGGCCTGGCACTGCTGGCAGCCGCCTGGCCGGCCTGGCGGGCCTATCGGCTGGATGTCACAACCCTGCTGCAAGCTCCGCGCTGAACGCCGACAATCTGACCCTATGAAGTCCAAGCTCCTGCTCGCCCTTTGCATGGCCGCCTCGGCCGTGTTCGCGCAAACCGCACCTTCCATCGGCCAGGGCCCCGGCTATCACGACCCGCGCAGCCCCTTCAAGCCGCTGGAGGAGCGTGCCGACATCGTGTCCTGGCAGTTGCTGTCCCAGGTCACCGCCAAGGCCGAGAAAAAGAAGATCGTGCCGACCTTTCCGGCTGCCGTGCAGGCACTGGATCGCAAGACCGTCAAGGTGCAGGGCTTCATGATGCCGCTGGAGGCAGGTGACAAGCAGCAGCATTTCCTGCTGTCCTCGGTGCCGACGACCTGTTCCTTCTGCGTGCCGGCCGGCCCTGAAGGCCTCGTCGAGGTGCGCACCAGGAAGCCGGTGCGCTACACGCTGGAGCCGGTCGTCGTCGAAGGCGTGCTGGCGGTGCTCAACGACGACCCTTACGGGCTCTACTACCGCGTGGAAGACGGCAGCGCCGTCAATTAAGGCGCGAGCCGCTCACGCACCCAACGGTCGGCGTCGAGCGTGAACACCAACCGGTCGTGCAGGCGCGAGCGCCGGCCCTGCCAGAACTCGTAGCGGTCCGGTACCAGGCGGTAACCGCCCCAATGCGGCGGCCGGTCGGGGTTCAAGCCATGCTTGACGGCCGCCTTGGCGGCATTCGCGACCAGCACCGCGCGCGAGGAAATGACCTGGCTCTGCGGCGAGGCCCAGGCGCCCAGCCGCGAATCCAGGGGGCGGCTCTTGAAATAGTCGTCCGATTCCTGGCTGGACGTCTTCTCGACACGGCCTTCGATGCGCACGACGCGCTCCATCTCCACCCAATGGAATTGCAGGGCCGCGTAGGGGTTGCCTGCTAACTCCCCACCTTTGCGGCTTTCGTAGTTGGTGAACCAGACCATGCCGCGCGCGTCGCAGCCCTTGAGCAGCACGACGCGCGTCGACGGCCGCTGGTTGGCGCCGACGGTGGCCACCGTCATGGCCGTCGGCTCGGACACGTCATGGGCGATGGCTTCGTCCATCCAGCGATTGAAGAGGGCCAGCGGTCCGTCGGCCGCCTGCACCTCATCCAACTCCCCTAGTTCGTAGCTCTTTCGGAATTCGCTCAACTTGCTCATGGCGGGAGGTCATCAGGCCTGGCGTTAGGCCCGCGTTGGGGCTGCAAAGGGCTCAGTCTAGGCGCAAGGCGCAGCGATGCCGGTGGCATCGCGAGCAGTTGCAACAACGACTGCGCCCTTTGCTGCCCCAGCCCGGAGGGCCGGGGCGAGTTGCGGGGTGATTCGTCGTTGCCTGCTCGTTGTGTAGGCCCGCCRCACGCCTCGCAGGCGCCTTGCCTCACCCCGCAACTCGCCCCGGCGCGGGCCAAACGCCAGGCCTGAAGACCTCCCTACGTATGCAGACCTTCCCTTAAGTGAACGTCCCAGTTTCAAGCGCGGTGCCACTGGGCATGCTTGTGGCACTGCAGCAAACGGCACAGACCGTTGCGCGGCGAGTGGGTTTGGAAGGACAAATAGCAAATGACAAAGCGACGCCCCGCCGTCGTCGTGCTGGCCGCAGGTCGCGGCTCACGCTTCCGCGGTTCGGGCCACAAGCTCGAGCAGCATCTGGGCAACACGCCCGGCGGAGATACCTTGCTGGCGCGCAGCCTTCGCCACGCCATCGCGACGCAACTGCCGGTCGTGGTCGTGACGACGACGGCGCTGGCGCCCGCCGTTCACAAGCTGATCGCGGCGCGTGACGTCGTGACCCTGCCGGATCGCGATGCCCAGGGCCGGCCCCAGCCCATAGGCATGGGCCATTCCATCGTCGCCGGCGTCAGTGCGACGGGCGATGCCGATGGCTGGCTCATCCTGCCGGCCGACATGCCGCTGGTGCAGCCGGCCACCATCATGGCCGTGGCCCAAGGCCTGGAGCGCTACCCCGTCTGTTACGCCCAGTACCGCGGCATCCAGGGCCACCCGGTCGGCTTCGGCACCGAGCTCTATTCCGAGCTGATGGCTTTGCAAGGCGACGAAGGCGCGCGGCGCATCGTCGCGCGCTATGCGGCGCAGCCGATCGCCGTCGACGACCCCGGCGTGCATGTCGACGTCGACACCGAGGAAGACCTCGCCCGGCTGCGCGGCTGATTCAAAGCGGCGCGCACAAGCCGTGCTGAGCCGCCAGGTGGGCCTGGCGTTCCAGTTCCGTGTCCCGGATGCCGTGCTCGCGCAAACCCTGAACGGTGCGCAGCAGATAGTCCAGCGTCGTGCCATAGCGGCCGCTGGCGTGCTGAAAAATGTGCAGCAGCTCGGGCTCATGCAGCGGCCCGGTCCAGTTCGGGCTCTGGCGCGACAGCGTGAAGGCCAGCGCGCGCAAGCGGCCGGAGGGCGTGTCGCAGTTCAGCCAGCGCGGTTCGTAGACACCGTTGGGCATCTCGCGTGCCCACAGCCGTGGCAGCACCTCCTCGCCCACCGCCCGTGGGATGCGGTAGACCAGGCCGCGGCAGCTGCCGCCCGRGATCAAGGCCAGCACCAGGCCGGGCTCCTGAGGCGAGCCCCGGTTCACCCGCGAGCGCATGCGCAGCACGCGATGAAAGCCGAGCACCCGTGCCGCCAGCGCCTCGGCATACTCGAACTCGGGGCGCCAGATCAGCGAGCCGTAGGCGAACAGCAGCAGGTCCTCGCCGCTGGCCCGCCACTCGGCCGTCGTCCGCTGCAGCAAATGGGCGCTGCGCGCCGGGCCATGGGGAATATGGATTGCCTGTGACGCCATTGCCTCCATCTTGTCACGGCGAGACTTGTTTCACTGGTACCCAGCCCGTAACCCGCGCGGCCCTGGAGACAAGTAATATGGTTACCTAAATTCCCAAGGGCCGGTTACGAGAGCCGCAGGAGACCCGCATGCACGACACACTCATCCAAGTTACAGAACGAATCCGCGAACGCAGCGCCAAGCTGCGAGGCGACTACCTGGCCCGCATCGCCAAGATGAGCGGCCGCCAGCGCGGCTTCGAGCGCATGGGCTGCGCCAACGTCGCCCACGCGGTCGCGGCGCTGCCGTCCAACGACAAGCTGCGCATCGTCGCCGAGAAGGCGCCTCACCTGGGCGTCGTCACGGCCTACAACGACATGCTGTCGGCCCACCAGCCCTATGAGGGCTACCCGGAGCAGATTCGCGCCGAGGCGCACCGCCTGGGCGCCACGGTGCAGGTTGCCGGCGGCGTGCCGGCGATGTGCGACGGCGTGACCCAGGGCCTGCCCGGCATGGAGCTGAGCCTGTTCTCGCGCGACACCATCGCGATGAGCACGGCCATCGCGCTGACGCACGATGTCTTCGACGCGGCCCTGCTGCTGGGCATCTGCGACAAGATCGTGCCGGGCCTGCTGATCGGTGCGCTGCACTTCGGCCATCTGCCCTGCGTCTTCGTGCCGGCCGGCCCGATGAGCTCCGGCATCTCCAACAGCGACAAGGCCAAGGTCCGCGAGCTCTACGCCCAGGGCAAGGTCGGCCGCGACGAGCTGCTGAAGAGCGAGCAGGCCGCCTATCACGGCGCCGGCACCTGCACCTTCTACGGCACCGCCAACAGCAACCAGATGCTGCTGGAAGCCATGGGCCTGCATACGCCCGGCAGCGCCTTCGTGCATCCGCACGACGACCTGCGCACGGCGCTGACGCGCGAGGCCGTCGGCACGGCACTGAACATCAGCGGACGCATTCAAGGTCACGCCGCCAAGCCGATCGGCCATGTCGTCGACGAACGCTGCATCGTCAATGCGATGGCAGCCTTGCTGGCCACCGGCGGCTCGACCAACCACCTGATCCACTGGGTCGCCGTGGCCCGCTCGGCAGGCATCCTGATCAACTGGACCGACTTCTCCGACCTGTCCGCCGTCGTGCCGCTGCTGGCCCGCGTCTACCCCAACGGCAGTGCCGACGTGAACCAGTTCCAGGCCGCAGGTGGCCCCGGCTTCGTCATCCGCGAGCTGATGGACGCCGGCCTGATGCACGAGGACGTGCTGAGCGTCGCCGGCGACAGCCTGCGCCCCTATGCCTTCGTACCGCGCGCGGTGGGGCAGGGCGGCGAAGTCGTGCGCGAGGCGCTGCCGGCCGCGAGTGGTGACGACGCTGTCGTGCGCACGGCCGAGGCGCCCTTCAGCGCGACCGGCGGCCTCAAGCTGCTGGACGGCAACCTGGGTCGCGCCGTCATCAAGGTCTCGGCCGTGCCCGAGGACCGCCACACGGTCGAGGCGCCTTGCCGCATCTTCACGACGCAGGAAGCCATGCTGACCGCGTTCAAGAACGGTGAACTGGAGCGCGACGTCATCGTCGTCGTGCGCTTCCAGGGCCCGCACGCCAACGGCATGCCCGAGTTGCACAAGCTGACGCCGCCGCTGGCCGTGCTGCAGGGCAAGGGCTTCAAGGTCGCCCTGGTCACCGACGGCCGCATGAGCGGTGCCTCGGGCAAGGTGCCCGCGGCCATCCACGTCAGCCCCGAGGCGCTGGCCGGTGGCCCGCTGGCCAGGCTGCGCGACGGCGACGTCGTGCGCGTCTGCGCGCTGACCGGCACGCTGGCCGCCCTGGTCAGTGATGCCGACTGGGCGGCCCGCGAGGTCGCAACCCTGGATCCCGACGAGGCCGACGTCAACGCCCATGGCCTGGGCCGCGAACTCTTCGCCGGCCTGCGCCGCAATGTTCTGAGCGCCGAAGAGGGCGCTGTCACCTGGTTGTGAGAATGAGGCCCCTCGCCCAGTCTTGCGGCGCTGAACGCGCGCCAACCCGGTCGGTCCCCCGAGGGGACGCCGAAGCTTCCGGCATTGAGCCGCAAGCTTCGCCAAGCGGGCCGGCTCGGGAGCGGCCCAGCGCTCGGCCCAAATACCCCGGTCTGATGGAGAACTCAAATGATTGACACGCTCAGCCTGGCCAGCCACGGCCCCGTCATTCCCGTCATCGTCATCCAGCGCCTGGAGGACGCCGTGCCGCTGGCAGAGGCCCTGGTGGCCGGCGGCGTGCGCGTGCTCGAAGTGACGCTGCGCACCCCCGTTGCCCTGCAGGCCATGGAAGCCATGGCCAGGGTGCCTGGCGCCATCGTCGGCGCCGGCACGCTGCGCAGCCCGATCGACGTGATCAACGCGAAGAACGCCGGCTGCCAGTTCGGCGTCAGCCCGGGCTATACCGATGCGCTGGCTGCCGCCTGCAAGGCCGCGGGCCTGCCGCTGCTGCCCGGCGTGTCGACGGCCTCCGAAGTCATGCAGGCCAATGCTGCCGGCTTCGGTTTCCTGAAGCTCTTCCCGGCCGTCGCCGTCGGCGGCGTCAACCTGCTGAAGTCGCTGGCCGGGCCCTTCCCGGACGTGGCCTTCTGCCCGACCGGCGGCATCTCGCTGGAGACGGCACCGCAGTTCCTGAAGCTGCCCAACGTCAAGGTCTGCGGCGGTTCGTGGTTGACGCCGCAGGACGCGGTGGACGCCAAGGACTGGGCGCRCATCACCAGGCTGGCTTCGGAAGCCGCGGCGCTGCGCGCATGACGGTCGCTGTCGTCGCCTCGGTCTGGGCCAGCGCGACGCACAGTTTTTCCAAGTTCGAGCAGGCTGAACTGCGCGTCGTCCAAGGTCAGGGCGTCGAAGGCGATGCCCACTGCGGCGTGACCGTCAAGCACCGCTCGCGCGTGGCCGTGGACCCGACCCAGCCCAATCTGCGCCAGGTCCACCTGATCCAGGGCGAGCTCTTCGACGAGCTGGCGGCTCAGAGCTTCGGTGTTCAGCCCGGCAAGCTGGGCGAGAACATCACGACTCGCGGCATCGACCTGCTTGCGCTGCCGCGCGACACCGAACTGCGCATCGGCGCCGATGTCGTGCTGCGCGTGACCGGCCTGCGCAACCCCTGCCCGCAGATCGAGAACTTCGAGACCGGCCTGCTGAAGGCTGTCGTCGGCAAGGATGCCGACGGCGAGGTCGTGCGCAAGGCCGGTGTCATGAGCATCGTGCTGGCCGGCGGCCTCGTGAAGCCGGGCGACGGCATCGCGGTGCGGCTGCCGCCGCTGCCGCATGTCAGGCTGGAACGCGTCTAGGCCGACGGCAGATCGAACAGCAGGCAGGTCGTCGACGCATGCGCGTAGAGCTTGCCGTCATGGCCGACGAGCTCGGCCTCGGCCGTCGTCACCTGACGACCGCGGTGCACCACATGGCCGATGGCCCGCACCAGCGGCACCTTGTCGCTCAAGGCCCGCACCAGGTTGACCTTGAACTCCAGCGTCGTGTAGCCACGGCCCACCGGCAGGGTCGTGTGCACCGAGCAGCCCAGGGCCGAGTCCAGCAGCGTCGCGAACCACCCGCCATGCACACCACCCAGCGGGTTGTAGTGCTTGAACTGCGGCCGCCCCTGGAAAACGGCCTCGCCATCGGCCACCGAGATCAGCAGGAAATCCAGCGTGCGGCTGATCGGCGGCGGCGGCCCCTCGCCGGCCAGCATGGCCTGCATCTGCTGCAAGCCCGTCTTGCCGGCCAGCATCGCGCGTGATGCAAGGCCGGGCTCCTGCTGCTGGCGGGCCCGCGCGGCGGCCTCGTCGGCCTGCCATCTTTCAAGGATGGCAAGGCTGTCATCGGGGGAGGGAGAACTCATGGCGGCGGTTTCAAGCGATGAAGCCGCCCATTCTGCGCAAAGGCCTTGCCCTGCGCTGTCACCGGTGTTCAGGCTGCCAGGCGCTGGGCGGGTGCGGCGCCGCGGCGGGCCGGCTCGTCCAGCCTCAGCGTGTCCAGCACCGGCCCCTGCCAGGGCAGCAGATAGACCAGGGTCGCCAGCGTCGCGCGGCGGCGCGACGACAGCAGCGGGCGGCCGCGTTCGTTCAGCAGCAGCACATTGGAGCGCACGTTGAGCGGGTCGGCCTGCGCGATGGTGCCTTCGCTGATCTCGACCCAGTCCCATTCCACCCACGCACAGACGTCGGCATAGCAGCGCTCCCAGCGCGTCGAACCGCTCAGGCGGCACTCGCCGCCGCGCTGGCGATGCACCTGGGTCCGGGCATGACGCACGTCCTGGGCGGCGCTGGACAGAGCGCCCACGGGCCAGCAGACACTGCCTTCGGGCAACTGGATCAGGGTTGACATGGACGGCTCCTCTCTGTCGTGTGATTCGAACGGGAGCGCAGTCTCTGGTCAGCGTCGGTGCCGAACAAGCTGGCAGACTTGGCAGGTATGGGCAAGCCCGAAATCAACTATCAGCAGCTGATTGACGTCGGTCTCAGTCAGGACTTCGCGAGCTTCGAGCGGCGTCTTGTCGAGACGGCGGATGCCATGGGGTTTCCCATCATCTCGGGCATGCTGATGCGTGGCGTCCTGAAGGACGACACCATGCAGATCACCACCTATGGCAACACGCCCGCGGGCCATCTGGAAGCCGCCAAGGACAAGAACGACGCCCTCAGGGACCCCGTGGTGGAGCACCTGATGACGCAAACCGTGCCGGTGGTCTACGACCAGGCCACCTATGTCTCGGCGGGCGTCGGCGAGCTGTGGGAGATGCAGGCGCCCTACGGCTACAGGACCGGCATTGCCGTCAAGCTGCACCTGCCCGGCGACAAGCACTTCGTGCTCGGCGTGGACAGGGACGAAGCCTTGCCCAAGGCCGGGGGGCAGTTGATGCAGATGGTTGCCGGTTTGCAACTGCTGGCAACACACGCGCTGACTGCAGCGGACCGACTGCTGGGCCCCAAGCTCAGCACGGCGGATCTGCCCAAGCTGACCAAGCGCGAACTGGACGTGCTGAGCTGGACAGCGCAGGGCAAGACGGCCTGGGAAGTCAGCGTCATCCTGGGCATGAGCGAGAAGACGGTGAACTTCCATCTCGGCAACGCGATGCGCAAGTTGGGCGTGACATCCAAGCACCAGGCGGTGCTCAAGTGCGTGGCCGCCGGTGTGCTGTGACGGGTACAACCTAGCAAACTTGCTAGGTTTCTAGGGGGATGAAAACGGAGACAGTCCGGGTCAGCGAATTGCTGACCTCATCTCACCGGAGTACCCATGGAAATCATCGACTTCATTCTTGACATCCTGGGTGTGCCCCGCTTCGGCGGCTGACCGGAAACCCGCACTGCACCGGCCGCATCGAGACGATGAATTACCAGGGCGACCAGCTCCAGAATCCGAGCTCCGCGCCCTTGGTCAATCCGGCAAAGTCCCTGCGTTCCAACCCAGTGCCCACCACCCCAGTCAGCGTGTCGATCTCCGCCGAAACCTATGCCCGGTTGCTGAGCCTGGCCGACCAGGCCCCGCTCGAATGCCTGCCGCTGACGTCGCGCACGCTGGCATGCGCCAAGACGCTGGGCTACAACCAGATCGGCCAGATCCGCAGCGCACCCAACAGCCGTCTTTTCGCCGATCTCGGCGAAGACCGCGCCGAGGAGCTCCGGCGCGCCCTCTATGACTTCGGCATGCGTCCGTCCCAGTTGGGTGAACTGAGCGACTGACGCGCCCCCCGATCAACTCCTTCGAGCCCGCCTGCTTCGGCAGACCGGGCTCATTTTTTCGCCTCGAAGTTCGAGGGCGGGCGGCCCCCGGCATGCGAGCATGTCGGCCGAGGCAAATCATGCAAGACCGCGACATCCCGCTCGACTCCTGGCCGCGCCGCGCCGCGCTGGCGCATTTCCGCACCATGGCCCAGCCGGCCTTCAGCATCACCGCACCGGTCGACGTGACCGGCCTGCGCGAACGCGCCGCCCGGCATGGCGCCACACCCTGGCTGGCCTATCACCATGCCGCGCTGGAGGCCGCCAACGGCATCGACGCGATGCGCCAGATCCTCATCGACGAGGGCCGCGGTGTCCGCGAGTTCGGCGTCATCCATGCCAGCACGACGGTGCTGCGTGACGACGGCAGCTTCGGCTTCCTCACGTTGCCGCGCGATGCCTCGCTGGCGGCGTTCGCGGCCCGGGCCAGGCCGAACCTGGAGCGTGTGCGCCAGGCCAGCGGCGACCTGTTCGCGGCCGACGATCCGGGCGAGGTGCGCGAAGAGACGCTGGTGCACATGACCGCGCTGCCCTGGATGGCCTTCAGCGCCTTCACCCATGCGCGTGGTGCGGGCGACGACAGGCCCAAGGTGGCCTTTGGCCGTTTCAAGGAGGAGGGTGGCCGGCTGCTGATGCCCGTCGCCATCGACGTGCATCACGCGCTGTGCGATGGCGTGCATGTGGGCCGCTTCTTCGAGCGGCTGCAGGCCAGCCTGGACGCGATCTGACGACGTTGTCGAATCCACGTCCCGTCGATCGTCGTCTGAGAGGCAACGAAAGGAACCCCATGCCCGCCGAAGAGAAAGTCAAAGGCCCAGCCTCCTACTTCCCGTCCATCGAGAAGAAGTACGGCCAACCCATTGCCCACTGGGAGCAGGTCATCGCCAAGGCGGGGCCGCTCAAGCACATGGAGCTGGTCAACAAGCTCAAGGCCGAGCACGAGATGGGCCACGGCCATGCCAACGCGCTGGTGGCCTGGGTGCTGGCAAAGAAGGCTTGAGTCCCTAGCCGTCGATGGTGACGATCACCGGCGCGTGATCGCTGGGCCGCTCGTTCTTGCGCGGCAGCTTGTCGATCTCGCAGGCCGTCACGCGGCCTTTGAGTGCCTCGCTGACGAGGATGTGGTCGATGCGCAGGCCCTGGTTCTTGCGGAAGGCCAGGTTGCGGTAGTCCCACCAGCTCCAGCTCTTGGGCGGCTGCTCGAAGAGGCGGAAGGCGTCGGTCAGGCCGAGATTGATGAGCTGCTGGAAGTGCTCGCGCTCTTGCGGCGTGCAGTGGATCTGGCCGGCCCAGGCGATGGGATCGTAGACGTCGCGGTCCTCGGGGGCGATGTTGAAGTCGCCCATCAGCAGCAGCTCGGGGTGCTGCTTCATCTCCTCGATCAGCCAGCCGCGCAGGCCCGTCAGCCAGTTCATCTTGTAGGTGAACTTGTCGCTGTCCGGCGCCTGGCCGTTGGGGAAATAGCCGCCGATGACGCGCACGCCACCCACCGTGCCGGCGATGACGCGGGCCTGCTCGTCGGCAAAGCCGGTGATGTTCTTGACGACGTCGTCAGCGCGTTCGCGGCTGATCAGCGCGACACCGTTGTAGGTCTTCTGGCCGAACCACTGCACCTGCCAGCCGGCCTCGCCGATCTCCATGGTGGGGAACTTGTCGTCGGTGAGCTTGGTCTCCTGCAGCACCAGCGCATCGACGGGGTGGGCAGCCAGCCAGTCCAGCACCTGGGGCAGGCGGACGGCGAGGGAGTTGACGTTCCAGGTGGCGAACTTCTTCATCGCGAGAGTCTCAGGGCTTGGGGTTGGCGGGCATTGTGACCGGCGCAAGCTGGGCCACGACATGGGCGACAAGCTGTTGCAGGCGCCCGAGCCGACGCAGATCGCGGTGATAGCCGAGATAGACCTCGCGGCTGGGCGGTGCCTCGGGCAGCGTGGCGCGCACCAGGCCCGGGTGGGCGTCGCCGAGAGGGCAGGGCAGTACCGTCCAACCGCGGCCGGCGGCGCACAGCGCGGCCTGCACCTCCCGGTTGTTGCTGCGCATGGCGACGCGGGCCTGCGGCAGCACGCGCTGCAGCCATTGCACATCGGGCATCTCGGCAAAGGCGGCGTCCATCGTGATCAGTTCGGTGCCGCTGCCATCGCCCCAAATCGGTGGCCTCTCGCCCGCGGCGCCGTAGAGCGCGTAGTCGAGCGTCATCAGCCGCCGTTGCACGACCTCTGCGCCCTCGAAGGGCCGGATGCGGAACACCAGGTCGGCCTCGCGGCGGGCGAGGTTGAAGAGACGCGAGTCGGTGATCAGCTCGATGACGACCCGCGGATGGCGCGCCTGGAAACTCGCGAGCACCGGCGCCAGCACATGCACGCCGAACCAGTCGGACGACGAAACGCGGATCAGGCCTTCCAGCTCGGCCTCCTGGCCCGCCAGCCGGCGCTCGAAAGCCAGGGCCTCGTCCTCCATGCGCTCGGCATGGGCCAGCACCTCGGCACCGGCATCGGTCGTCACGAAACCCGCGGGGCCGCGCTGGAACAGCGGCGTGCCCAGCCTCTCCTCGAAGGCCTTGAGCCGCCGGCCCATGGTGGGCTGGGATTGGCCCAGCGCCCGCGCCGCACCGCCCAGCGAGCCGGCGCGCGCGACGGCGAGAAAAACCTTGATGTCATCCCAGTCCATGCCGGTGAGCATACGAAATTGCATGACCGACCTGCAGACTCGTTGGTTTTCATTCGATGTCGCATGAACAAAACTCCTCTCATCAACCACCCAGGAGTCCTCATGAACCGACTTGCCCCCGCGATGCGCGCCCTGCGCGTGAACCAAGCCGGCGGCGATTTCGTCGCCGTCGACATGCCGCTGCCGGAGCCCGCCGCAGGCCAGGTGCTGGTGCGCATCCATGCCAGCGGCGTCAACCCGCTGGACACCAAGATCCGCGCCGGCCAGGCCGCCCATGCGCGCCAGCCGCTGCCGGCGGTGCTCGGCATCGACATGGCCGGTGTCATCGAAAAGGTGGGCTCGGGCGTGACGGGCTGGCAGCAGGGCGACGCGGTCTACGCCATGGCCGGTGGCATCGGTGGCTTGCAGGGGACCTTGGCCGAGTTCATCGCTGTCGACGCCCGCCTGCTGGCGCGCAAGCCGGCGCGGCTGACGATGCGCGAGGCTGCCGCGCTGCCGCTGGCCGTCATCACGGCCTGGGAAGGGCTGGTGGACCGTGCCCAGGTGCAGGCCGGCCAGAAGGTGCTGGTGCAGGGCGGCGCCGGCGGCGTCGGCCATGCGGCCGTGCAACTGGCGCACGCGCGTGGCGCCGAGGTGTTCGCCACCGTCGCGGCCGAGGACTTCGAGCTTGTGCGTTCCTGGGGCGCCACGCCCATCGACTTCCGCAGCGAGACGGTGGCGGACTATGTCGGCCAGCACACAGCCGGCCGGGGCTTCGACGTCGTCTTCGATGCCGTCGGCGGCGCTGTGCTGGACGCGTCATTCAGCGCCGCGCGGCACTATGGCGGCCATGTCGTCAGCATCCTGGGCTGGGGCACGCACAGCCTGGCGCCGCTGTCCTTCCGGGCGGCGACCTACTCGGGCGTGTTCACGCTGCTGCCGCTGTTGAGCGGCGAAGGCCGCGAGGCACACGGCCGCATCCTGGCCGAGGCCGCGGCACTGGTGGACGCCGGCCTGCTGACGCCGCGCGTGGATGCGCGCCACTTCACGCTGGCGACGGCCGGCGAGGCCCATGGCCTCGTCGCGACCGGGCAGGCGCGGGGCAAGGTCGTCGTCGAGGTGCTGGCGGGCTGAGCCTCAGCGGCAGGTGTAGCCGCCGTCCACGACCAGTTCGCTGCCGGTGACGAACTTGCTTTCGTCGCTGGCCAGGTAGACGCAGGCCCAGCCGATGTCATCGGCATCGCCCATATGGCCCAGCGGGTGCAGGGCGGCCGTTGCGGCCTTGGCGGCGGCCGGGTCCACCTGGGTCTTCAGGAAACCATCGACCATGGGTGTCCAGATGAAGCCGGGGTGGACGCTGTTCACGCGGATGCGGTCGGCGGCGTAGAGCAGGGCGTCGGTCTTGGTCATCATGCGCACGGCGCCCTTGCTGGCGTGGTAGGGCGGCACGTCCGGCGCGCTGACGAGGCCGTAGATGCTGGACAGGTTGACGATGCTGCCGCCGCCCGCCTCGCGCATCTGCGCGATGACATGCTTGGTGCCGAGGAAGACGCCGCGCACATTGACCGCCATCACGCGCTCGAACTCCTCCACGCTGAGCTCGTGCGTGGGCTTGTTGGGCCCGGCGATGCCGGCGTTGTTGACGAGCACCGAGATCGGCCCGAAGCGCTGCCCCACCGCGCCAAAGACGCGCCTGACCTGGGCCTCGTCGCTGACGTCCAGATGCCAGTAGGCGGCCTGGCCACCGCGGGCCAGTATCGCCACGGCGACCGCCTCGCCGCGCTCGTCATCGAGGTCGGTGACCGCCACCCTGGCGCCCTCGGCCGCCATCAACCGGCAGATCGCCTCGCCAATGCCCATCGCGCCGCCGGTCACGACCACCACCTTGCCCTTGAGCCTGTCCATGCCGATCTCCTGAAGCTTGCCCTTCAATGTCGCGCCGCAAGCCAGCGCGAGGCTTGAGATCGATCAAGTCAGGTTCAGTTGCCCACCTCGGCCGAGGTGTCGCAGTCCAGGCAGTCCTCGATGGGCGGCGGCGGCAGGTGCAGGTCACTGCTGAGCTGGCGCAGCGCGGTGCGCAGGCCTTCCTCGACGACCGGGTGATAGAAGGGGCAGTCCAGCATGTCCTGCACCGTATCGCCGCGCTGCACGCTCCAGGCCAGCAAATGGCCGAGGTGTTCCGCTGCCGGGCCGATCATCTCCGCACCCAGCAGCCGGCCCGTGCCGCGCTCGGCGTAGACGTGCAGGCCGCCACGGTTGACGAGCATGACGCGGCTGCGGCCCTGGTCGGCAAAGCTGACGCGGCCGGTGTCGAACTCGCGGCCCGTGGCCAGCAGCTCGGCGTGGCTGGCACCGGCAATGGCGATCTGCGGCTCGCTGAAGACGATGGCCAGCGGTGCGCGGCGCGGGCGGCGGTGCACATCGGGCCAGCGCGCCGCGTTGTCGCCGGCGATGCGACCGGCGTCGGCAGCCTCGTGCAGCAGCGGCCGGTCGTTGGTCACGTCGCCGGCGATGAAGACCGGCATGCCGCCCCATTGGCTGGTGTGGCGGTCGATCTCAGGATGGCCTTCGGCGTCGCGCGGCAGGTTCAGCGTCTCCAGCCCCAGGTCGTCGAGATTGGCCTGGCGCCCGGCCGTGCAGAGCAGGGCCTCGAAGCGCTCGCCGCCAATGAGGACCTGGTCGCCTTCCAGCACCGGGTCCAGGTTGGCGGCATTCAGCGTCAGCGGCAGGTCTGCGGCAAACAGTTGCTGGGCCAGGGCCTGCAGTTCGGGGTCGGTCAGCGGGCCGACGCGGTTGCCGCGCGCGAACAGGCGCACGCGCACGCCCAGCTTGTGCAGGGCCAGGGCCAGCTCCAGGCCGATGACGCCGGCACCGACGACGGCGAGCGACTTCGGCAGATCGACCCAGTCGAACACGTCGTCATTGACGAGGAGTTTGGCGCCCAGGCGCTCGCGCCAGCCCGCCGGGACAAAGGGCCGCGAACCGGTCGCGATGACGACACGCTTGGCCGTGACACGCTGGCCGTCGACGTCCAGGGTGTTCGGCCCCATGAAGCGCGCTCGACCGAACAGCCGCGTCGCCTCGGGCCAGCCATTGATGGTCTCCAGCACAAAGCCGACGAAGCGGTCGCGCTCGCTGCGCACGCGCTGCATGACGGCACGGCCATCGATGCGCGGCGCCTCGGCCTGCACGCCGAAGCGGTGCGCCTCGCGCACGGTCTGCGCCGCCTCGGCCGCGGCGATCAGCAGCTTGCTCGGCATGCAGCCCACGCGCGCGCAGGTCGTGCCGTAGTGGGCCGCCTCGATGAGCAGCACCTTGTCGGTGTGCACGCGTGCGGCGCGGTAGGCGGCCATGCCAGCGGTACCGGCGCCGATGATGGCCACGTCGCATTGAAGGGTCATGGCAGAGGCTTTCTGAAGGTTTGCGAGGGCAGCTCGCCGAAGAGTTCGCGGTAGCGCGAGCCGAAATGGCTCAGATGCCCGAAGCCGGCATCGCCCGCGGCCTGGGATACGCTGAGCTTGGCGGTCAGTGTCGCCAGAAGCCGGCGACGCACGGCGTTGAGCCTGAGGCTGCGCAGATAGTGCACGGGCGTCGTGTCCGCCACCTGGCGGAAGCCGTTCTGCAGGCTGCGCCGGCTGGTGCGCAGGCGCTGGCACAGGGTTTCGATGTCGGGGGGCTCATCGCCGCTGGTGGCGACGAGGCGGTGGCAGGCCGCGACGATGTAGGCGGCCGACGCGCTGCCCGCGCGTGGCGCTGGATGAGCGGCGGCTTCGAAGAGGTCGGTCAGCGCCGCGAAGACCGCCGGCGCCGAGGATGCCTGCAACAGCACGCGACGCAGCGCATCCAGTTCAGCGGCAGGCGCCAGGACGCTGGGCCGCGACAGCAGCGCCCCCGCCGACGCGCCCCAAGGCCGCGCATCCAGCAGGCGTCGAAAGGTTTCTGCCTCGAAGCTGCAGGCCAGCAGCGCCATGCCCGGTGGCCGTTGCAGCATGAAGTCCTGGCCGGCGCGCAGCACGAAGACCAGATCGTCCTGCAACTCACGCCCCTGCATCCAGGGCTGGCCGGAGCCGCCCCCATGCAGCATCGCAAAGCAGATCTGCCCCGCCGGCAGGCAGCCCTGCTGCACGACACGTTCACTCATCCATTTGCGGAACACATGCAGGCCCGGCGCCGCCGTCTCGATGAGGGCGCTGCGCATCACGCCTGGCGAAAGCTGGACGTAACGCTGCTCCCACTCGGGTGCCGAGGCGCCGTGCAGGTGGAAGTCGTCGAACACGTCGAGGCGGATCGCCATGCGGGCAAGGATAGCCGCCAGGCCTTGGCCCCGCGGCCCCCCATGTTTTGCCGATTTGGGCTAACGCCGCAGCAAGGTCCGCGCCCACACTGGGCCGCGAAGGAGGACCTCCATGATGTGGACCCGACGCGCCGCGCTGGCCCTGTGCCTGGCGGCTTCAGCCCTGAAAGCCGACGCCATGAATCTCGACGACCTGAAGACCCAGCTGCTGGGCGACTGGACCAGCCTCGCCACCGAGCTGCGCCCCAGCAGCCTGAAGAACGCCGATGGCAGCCTCAAGCCCTTCCACCTGAGGCGCGAATTCCGCTACTCGCGGGGCGACCGCTTCGAACTGGTGGTGACCAACTTTGCCGACCCCCTCGGCCGCGTGCCGCTGGCGCGCATCCTGATCCGTGGCCACATGCTGTGGCCCGGCGAGCACGCGGTCGCGGCCGGCGCGCAGAAGGTCGATTTCCTCGCCGACGAGGCGTACGAGGTCACGCCGCTGATGCAGGGCTTTGCCGATGTGTTGAATCAGGCCGCGAGCCAGGGCTATGCCAGGTGGGAGGTGGGTGCGACGCAGAGCGTCTTCGGCAAGCCCTTCGCGCCCTTCGGCCTGGTGGAGGGCCGCAACTTCATGGAGTACGACCTCGTGCACCTGAGCCATGGCCTGTTGTTCTGGGGCGCGCGGCACATCGACGGCCGCGGCTTCGACAGCGAGGAGAACCGGCCGACGAATCTGCAGATCCCGCTCGCTCGCAAGCCCTGATCAACCGGCCAAGGCTTCCTCGTGGATGACCTTGGTGACGAAATAGGCAGCCAGCCCCTCGGCGCCATCTTCCAGCCCGTGGCCGCTGTGCTTGACGCCACCGAAGGGCGTGTCCGCGCCCGAGATGCTGGTGGTGTTGATGCCCACCATGCCGCTCTCCAGCGCGGCCGCGACGCGCCGGGCCGTCGTTTGCGATCCGGTCCAGGCATAGGCCGCCAGACCGTAGGGCAGGCGATTGGCTTCGGCCAGCGCTTCGTCAATGTCGCCGAAGGGCGTCATCAGCGCCAACGGCCCGAAGGGCTCCTCGTTCATCGCCCGTGCGTGGGTCGGCACGCCGGCCAGCACGGTCGGTGCGTAGAAGTTGCCGGGTCGCTCGTCGAGGCGCCGGCCACCCAGCAGGACCTGGGCCCCGTGCTGGCGGGCGTCGTCGACCAGCCCGCCGATCGCCTCAACGCGCCGGGCATGCGCCAGCGGCCCCATCTGCACGCCCGGTTCCATGCCATCACCCACAACGAGCCGCGAGGCCTCGGCAACGAAGCTGTCGACGAAGCGCTCATAGGCCGCGCGCTGGATCAGGAAGCGCGTCGGCGAGATGCAGACCTGGCCGGCGTTGCGGAACTTGGTGCGCGCCAGGCGCTGGGCGGCGGCGTCGATATCGGAGTCCGCAAACACCAGAAGCGGCGCGTGGCCGCCCAACTCCATCGTCGTGCGCAGCGGCTGTTGTGCGGCGAGGCCGAGCAGGTGGCGGCCAACGGTCGTCGAGCCGGTGAAGGACAGCTTGCGGATGACCGGCGACGCCAGCAGCTGGCGCGACACCGCATCCGGCACGCCGAAGACGATCTGCACGACGCCCGCCGGCAGGCCGGCGTCGACAAGGGCACCGGCCATGTGCAGGGCCGAGGCCGGCGTCTCTTCGGCCGGCTTCAGGATGACCGAGCAGCCCGCCGCGATGGCCGGGGCCAGCTTGCGCGCCGGGTTGTGCAGCGGGAAGTTCCAGGGCGCGAAGGCGGCCACCGGGCCGACGGGTTCGCAGGTGACGGTGGCGCGCCGCCCCTGGGGGCGTGGCAGCTCGCGTCCCGGCAGGCGATGGCATTCCTCGGCGTAGTAGTCGAGCAGGGCCGCCGAACCCATCACTTCGCCATGAGCATCGGCCAGCGGCTTGCCCTGTTCCAGCGTCGCATGGCGGGCGATGACGTCGGCGCGCTGGCGCAGCAGCGCCGCAGCGCCCTGGAGCACGCGCGAGCGTTCGTCGAGGGCGCTGTGGCGCCAGCTGTCAAAGGCTCGCTCGGCAGCGCTGAGCGCGCGGTCGAGGTCGGTAGCTTCGGCCAGCGGCAGTTCGGCCAGCGTGGCGCCGGTGGCCGGGTTGAGGACGGGTCGCGTGGCGCGGTGGCCGGCAGGCAGCCATTCACCGTCGATGAGGAGGCGGAGGTCTTCGGCGTAGTCGTGGGTCATGCAGGAAAGCAAAGCGAAAGCGCCGCGATGCTCGCTGCGCCCGCGCTCAGCGTAAAGACCTGCGGCGGCGATCGCGATCGCCTCAAGCGATCACTGCAGGCTGCGTGCCCAGGACGCCAGCATGCCGGCCAGCATGCGCGCCTCTGCCGACAGCGGCCGCACGGCCTTGTGCACGATGGCCACCGTGTAGCGCGGCGAGGCCGGCTCGGCCAGGCGCAGCTCGGCGAGCTGGCCCTGGATCAGCGGGTGCTGCAACACCGGCCGCGGCAGCCGGGCCAGCAGCTCGGAGCGGGCCAGCGTGGCGACCGCGTCGAACAGCGAGTCGGTGACGGCCACGACCTGGGGCGCTGCATGGCCGCGCGCGCTGAAGAGTTCCAGCATGCTGGCGTCGGCCGCACCCGCGATGGCGGGATCGCCCAGCACCAGCCAGGCTTGGCTTGCCAACTCGGCCACGGACAGCGGTTCGGCATGGGTGGCCAGCGCATGGCCAGCGCGCGCCACGACGATGGATTCCGATTCGAACAGCGGCTGGACAACGAGGTCGGCGGCCGCCAGCTCCTCCGCGGGAACGCGCGTGACAGCCAGCTCCAGCCGGTTCTGCCGCAGGCTGGCCAGGGTGAGGGCGGGCGTGGCCTGGGTCAGCTGCACGGTGACGCCGGGCAGCAGGCGCTGGAAGTCAGCCAGCACGGCCGGCACGATCTGCAGCGAGGGCTCGATGGAGGCGCCCAGCGCAATGCTCGCGGCACGCTGGCCGGCTGCTCCCGCAGTGGCACGCAGCCAGGCCTCGGCGCGCTCGGCCTCCAGCAGGACCGAGGCCGCCAGGCGATGGAACTCGACGCCCTCGGGCGTCAGCGCGACACCAGTCAGCGAGCGGTCGATCAGCACGACGCCATGCGTCTCTTCCAGCTTGGCAATGCTCTTGGTGAGGCCAGCCTGGGCCACGCCCAGTGCACGGGCCGCCGCGCGGTAACCGCCGTGGGCGGCCACGGCCAGGAAGTCGCGCAGCTGCTGCAGCGTCACTTGCTGTGCAGCCCGCGCCGCGCGGCTTCCTCGCGCAGGCAGGCCAGCATCAGCTCGGCGCCGGGCGACAGCTGGTGGCCGCGGCGGGTGACGATGCCGTAGGCGTCCATGCGCAGGCCGAGGTCGAAGTTGAGCACCGTCAAGAGGCCGGCCTCCAGGTAGGGGCGCACCAGCTCCTCGGGCAGGGCCGAGACCATGTCGGACTGGCTCAGCAGGCTGGTCACGACGGGCAGGGACAGCGTCTCGACGGTCTCCTGCGGCTGGTCCAGGCCGGCGGACAGGAAGAGGGCGGTCAGGCGGTCGCGCAGGATGCTGCCGCCGGGCGGCAATATCCAGCTCTGGCGCGCCAGTTCGGGCAGGCTCAAATCGCTGCGGCCCGCCAGCGGGTGGTCGGCGCGCACGACGAGGCTGTGGGGCTCGTCCGTCAGCGGCTCGAAGCTCAGCTGGGCGGCGGACTCGCTGTCCAGCACGCGGCCGATGACGAGGTCCAGCTCGCCGCTCTGCAGGTGCTGGATCATCGGTTTGCTGGTGTCCACCGTGATGGCCACGTGCACGCGCGGCTGGCGCGCCTTCAGCAGCACGATGGCGGCGGGCAAGAGCGTCGTCGAAGGCGTCAGCACCGCCCCGACGGCGACGCGACCGGACAGGCCCGACAGCAGCTCCATGACCTCCTGGTGGCCGGCGTCCAGTTCAGCCAGCGCCGCTCCGGCGCGGCKGATCATGACCTCGCCATACCAGGTCGGCGCCACGCCGCGCGGCAGGCGCTCGAAGAGCTTGACGCCCAGCGCGTGTTCAAGATCAGCCAGCAGCTTGGACGCGGCCGGCTGGGTCAGATTGGCCGCCTGGGCCGCATGCAGGATCGAACCGTGCCGCCCCAGTTCCACCAGCAAGACAAGCTGGCGAGTTTTCAGGTGGGAGCGGACGAAGCGGTCCGAACGGGGATCTGTCATTCGTGATAGAGCTGCGAACGGCCGCCATCGATGAGGATGTCGGTGGCGTTGATGAAGCGGGCTTCATCGCTGGCGAGGAAGAGGGCAGTGTAGGCAACCTCGATGGGCTCGCCGATGCGCTTGGGCGGCAGCAACTCGATCTGGCGCCTGGCGTCCTCGGGCGAGTTGGCCAGCCATTCGACGACGCGCTCGGACAGGATCAGCCCGGGTGAAATCGAGTTGACCCGCACATTGCGCGCCGCGTATTGGATGCCCAGCGCCTTGGTCATGCCGATCAGCGCGTGCTTGGCGACGGGGTAGGGGAAGGCGTTGGGAATGATGCGGTGGCCATGGACGGAGGCGACATTGACGATGCTGCCGCCACCTTGCTCCAGCATGCCGGGCAGCACGGCGCGGCTGCAGTGCATGGCGCCGTCCAGGTCCACGGCGAAGCAACGCTGCCATTGCGCCGTCGTCATCGCCAGCGGCTCGGTGAAGACGTCCATGCCGGCGTTGTTGATCAGCACATTGATGGTGCCGAAGCGCTCGGCGCCGCGTGCAGCCATGGAGCGCACTGCGGCTTCGTCGGCGATGTCGGTGGCGATGAAAAGCGCGTTGTCGTCGCCCAGTTCCTGTACCAACGCAGCGCCCAGCGCCTCGTCAGCCGCCAGGCCGTTGAGGATGACCTTGGCGCCCTCGGCGACGAAGAGGCGGGCGACGGCCTTGCCGATGCCCTGGGTGGATCCGGTCACCAGCGCGACCTTGCCTTGCAGACGAAGAGAACTCATTGGGTGTAGCGCTTCCAGATGTCGAGCACGGGCAGGGCCCGGCCCTGGAAGTCGAAAAGGGTGGTGTTGGAGACGACGTTGGGGCCGGGCTCGCCGGAGCCTTCCTTCAGCGCCCAGCCGACCTTGCGGTTGGCAATCATGATGGGGTCCCAATAGAGAACGCCCAGCACGCGCGGCGCGGCCTTGCAGGCACCGAGCAGCTCGGCCATGAAGTCGCGCTGGCCCTCGGGGCTGCTCATGCGGGCCGGGTAGGGGCCGTTGTGCTCGAGCTGGCCGGGCCAGCCGTCGTGGCGCTTGGGCGCGAAGTTGAAGCCGGCCTCCATGACGAGCAGATCGCAGTCGTAGCGGGCCGTGACGGCTGCGCAGAAGCTGACGAGCTGGCTGACGTTCTTCTTGGTCCAGAAGGGGTAGTAGGACGCGCCGATGACATCCCACTTCACGCCTTGCTCGCGCGCGTGGTCGAACCAGTCGCGGTACTTGGCTTCGTTGCCGCCGTCGTCCAGGTGCAGCACGATCTTCGCGGCCGGGTGGGCGGCCTTCACGCCAGCGTGGCCGGCCTTCAGCAGCGCACCGAGCTGCTTCCAGTTGTCGGTGCGGCCCCAGGGATAGAGCGTGCCCGCCTCGATCTCGTTGCCCAGCGACACGAACTCGGGCGGCGTGCCCTGATCCACCATGGCCTTCACGACCTCGCGACTGCGCGCCTCGACCAGGGCCAGCAGACGCTCGAAGCGCGCGGCATCGTCGGGCAGCTTGCTCAGCTCGCGGCGCCAGGCATGGGGCGGGTCCTGGGTCTTGGAATTGGTCCAGAAGTCGCTGTAGTGCAGGGTCAGCTGGATCTGCATATCAAGCGCCTTGGCGCGGCGGGCCAGGGCCAGCACATCGGGCAGGTCCATGGAGCCCTCGGGCCAGTACCAGCCGTCGGCGCCCGTGCCCGGGCCGGTGTGGTCGTAGAGGCGGATGCGGACGATGTTGTGGCCGTAGCGCTTCAGCAGGGCCAGGCAGTCGCCCGGCTGGCCATCGCGGTCGCGGTAGACGGCACCGGCGCGTTCCATCCAGGTCAGCGCGGAAATGTCGCCGCCCGCCAGGAAAGGCGTGGTGGCATGCGCCGGCAGCGCAACTGCCAGCGTGGAAGCCAGCAGAGTTCGCCGATCAAGCACGGCGCTCGCCCCGGGTCTTCAGCTGGTCCAGCAGCACCGCGGCCAGCAGGATGAGGCCACGGACGAGGTACTGATAGAACGCGTCGACGTTCAATAGGTTCATCACGTTCTCGACCGTGCCCATGATGAGCACGCCGATGACGACACCGAAGATGCGCGCCTTGCCGCCCTGCAGCGACACGCCGCCCAGCACGCAGGCCGAGATCACGTCCAGCTCGAAGCCGGTGGCCGCGTTGGGCTGGCCGCTGGTGATGCGGGCCGACAGGATGAGCCCGGCCAGCGCCGTGACGACGCCCTGCAGCAGGAAGATCCACACGCGCAGCCTCTCGACCTTCACGCCCGCCAGCCGCGCGGCCTCGGGATTGCCGCCGATGGCCAGCGTGTTGCGGCCGAACACCGTGTGGTTGAGCAGCACGCCGAAGATGAGGAAGCACAGGGCCGTCATCCAGATCGGCAGCGGCAGGCCGAAGAAGGCTGTGTCACCGAAGGAGATGAAGCCCTCGTCGGCAATGCCCACGGCCTGGCCTTGCGAGGCGATGAAGGCCAGGCCCCGCACCATCAGCATGGTGGCCAGCGTGGCAATCAGCGCGTTGACGCGCAGGTAGGCGATCAGCACGCCATTGCCCGCGCCGATCAAAGCGCCGGCCAGCAGCCCGCCACCGATGGCCAGGCCGATGCTGCCGGTGCGCTCCAGCACCATGGCGCCGAGCACGCCCGCGAAGGCGATGGTCGAGCCGACGGACAGGTCGAAGTCCCGCGAGGCCAGGCACAGCATCATGGTGCAGGCCACCATGCCGATCTGGGCGACCGACAGCAAGAGGCCGACGATATTGGCCGAGGAGAAGAAGTTCTCCACCGAGAAGGCCAGCACGACGAAGAGCAGGGCATAGCCCAGCGTCATGCTGTGTTCCTTGAGCAGGGCGCGGGACGTGGTGGACATGGCGGGGCGGGTTGTGAGAGTGGTCGTGTTCATGCTCAGTGCAGAGGCGCGGCAGGCGCTCCGTCCGGAAGGGCCAGGGCGAGCGCGGCGGTCTCGCTGGCTTGTTCGCGCGACAGCTCGCCGCTGATGCGGCCGTCGCGCATGACGATGAGGCGGTCGGTGATGCCCAGCACCTCGGGCAGTTCGCTGGAGATGACGATGACGCAGCAGCCCGAAGCGGCCACGTCGTGGATGATCTTGTAGATCTCGTTCTTGGCGCCCACGTCGATGCCGCGCGTCGGCTCGTCGAGGATGAGCACCTTCAGCCCCGGCTCGGCCAGCCAGCGCGCGAGGATGACCTTCTGCTGGTTGCCGCCGGACAGCAGGCGGATCTCCTGCTCGCGGCTGGGCGTCTTGATGCGCAGCTTCTGGATGAAGTCGTCGGCGCGCTGGGCCTCCTGGCCGTGGCGAAGGAAGATGCCACCCGCGAGGCCATGGCGGCGGCAGCTGATGTTGATGTTCTCGGCCACCGACGAGTGCGCCAGGATGCCCTGCTCTTTGCGGTCCTCGGGGCAGAGCACGATGCCAGCCGCGATGGCCGCCGACGGGCCGGCCGCGGAGACGGTCTTGCCGTCCAGCAGCACTTCGCCGCCACGGCGCGCATCGGCGCCGTAGAGCAGGCGCATCAGCTCGCTGCGGCCGGCGCCCACCAGGCCGAAGAAACCCAGCACCTCGCCGCCGCGCATCGCAAAACTCAGCGGCTCGGGCAGGCGCGGACTGTGCAGGCCCCGCGCCTCAAGCCGCATGGGGCCTTGCTGGCGCGTGCGGTAGTCGTAGATATCCTGCAGCTCGCGGCCGACCATGTCGGCGATCAGCCGTTCGCGCGGCACCTCGGCCATCACCTCGTGCGTGACGATCTTGCGGCCGTCGCGGAAGATGGTGCAGGCGTCGCAAAGCTCGTACAGCTCCTCAAGCCGGTGCGAGATGTAGATCAGCGTGCGGCCCTCGGCGCGCAGGCGCTTCACCAGCCGGAACAGGATCTCCGTCTCGCGGTGCGACAGGCTGCTGGTGGGCTCGTCGAAGGCGATGACCTTGGCGTCCTGCATGACGGCCTTGCAGATCTCCACCATCTGCCGCTGGGCGATGGACAGTTCGGACAGGCGTGCGGCCGGGTCGAGGTCCACGCCAATCGCGGCCAACTGCTCGGCCACCAGCCGGCGTGCGGCCTTGTGGTCGACGAGGCCGAAGCGTGTCGGCAGGCGGCCCAGCAGCACGTTCTCGGCCACGGTCAGCTCGGCCACGTACTGCAGCTCCTGGTGGATGATGGCCACGCCCGCGGCGATGGCGTCGCCGGCCGACGTGAAGTGGCGCTCCTGGCCCTCCAGCAGCAGGCGGCCGCCGTCGGGCTTGTACTGGCCGCCGAGGATCTTCAGCAGCGTGCTCTTGCCCGCGCCGTTCTCGCCGAGCAGGCCCATGACCTGGCCGGCACGCGCCTCGAAGCTCACTCCGTTCAGCGCCTTGACGCCGGGGAAATGCTTGCTGATGTTGTCGAACTGCAGAGACGACATCACAAACCCATTTGCTTGCGCAGCTCGGCCTGGTTCTGGCGCGTCATCAGCGTGCCGGCCGTCAGCGTGACGGGGGCGGGCGCCTTGCCGGCCGTGGCCCACTCGTAGACGGCAACGGCGGTTTCGTAGCCATGGCGCTTGGGGCTGATCAGCACGGTGCCGTAGAAGGCGGTGGGCGTGGGCTTGGTGAATTCGTTGAGTGCCGTCTGGCTGCCACCGATGCCGATGGCCAGCATGGCGTCCTGCTTGATGCCACGGCCTTCCGCGGCGCGCACGGCACCCAGGGCCGCTTCGTCGTTCAGACCGAAGGCCACCCAGCGCTTGAACTTGGCGTTCTTCGTGAAGGCGATGTTGGCCGCGTTGAAGGCGCTCTCGGTGTCGGTCTTGGCCTGGGGCGCGTCGACGATATTGGCGGCGGGCATGCCGGCCGCCTTGAGGGCCTCCACCGCGCCCATGGTGCGGTCGCGGGCGGTGGGCAACTGGTCGAAGGCCACGCGCAGCACGCCGACTTCGTCGAGTTTCCAGCCGCGCGTCTTCATCTCGGCGAGGAGGCCCTGGCCGACCTGTTTGCCGATCTCCAAGCCCGAGATGCCCATGTGCGGGATGTCGGCGATGGGCTTGCCGGCGCCGTCGACGAGTTGGTCGTCCACCGACATGACCTTGAGGTTGTGGCGCTTGGCGGCACGGTTGACGGCCACGCCCAGCTTCACGTCCGGCGCGCAGATGACGAAGCCGACAGCCTTTTGCGCGGCCAGGTTGTCGATGGCGGCCATCATCTTTTCGCCGTTGGGGATGCCGATCTTCACCAGCGTGAAGCCCTTGTCCTTGGCGGCCTGTTCGGCGAAACGCCATTCGTCCTGGAACCAGGGCTCCTCAGCCTGCTTGACGAGGAAGCCGACCTTGACCGGTTCGGCGGCTTGCAGCGCGAAGGGCGTGGCCAGCAAAGCCAGAGCGAGGGCGGCGCGTCGTTGCATCTTCATGATCGTTGTCTCCTTCAGTCTTCGAATAACGAGTCTTCAACACCCAGCGCCTTGGGCAGGCGCAGGCCGAACAGGCTGCCGGACAGCGGCTGGGCGGCGAGCGCGTCGCGCCTCAACTCGGCCCGGGCCGTGGTGAGCATCAATTGGTCCATGCCCTCACCGCCGATGGCGGGGCAACTGGTGTGGGCGGCGGGGGCGGTCAGCACGCCCATCAGCCCACCCGCGGGGTCGTAGCGTGCCACACGGCCGGCGCCCCACTGGGCGTTCCACAGGCAGCCCTCGGCGTCGATGACCGAGCCGTCGGGCCAGGCGTCCTTGCTGTCCATCTGCGTGAACAGGCGGATGTTGTCGACCTGGGCTTCCGCAGCGTCGTAGTCGCACTGCTGGATGCGCTGCGTCAGCGTGTCGCAGAAGTACATCGTGCGGCCGTCGAGGCTGAAGCAGATGCTGTTGGCGATGGCCACGGCCGGCAGCGCGAGCCGGCGCAGGCCGTGCTGCAGCGAGTATTGGTAGAAGCTGGCAATGGGCCGCTTCTCCTTGGCCTGGTTCATGGTGCCGAAAACGAAGTGGCCACTGCGGTCGGTGCGGCCGTCGTTGACGCGGGTGCGCGCCTCGGCGGCGTCCACCGGCGCCAGCGTCTGCAAGCTGCCCAGCTCCAGCGCGTCGCTCACGGTCGCCAGGGCGATTCGCTTGGCGAGGCCGAGCAGCACCCGGCCGGAGCGGCAGTGGGCAAAGCTGCCCAGGCGGTCGGGCAGGCGGCAGGCCAGGGCCGCGGCATCGCCTGGGCGCCACGCGTTCAGCGTGGCGCCCTCGATGTCTGTCCACCACCAGCGCCCATCCCGCCACAGCAGGCCCTCGCCCAGCATGGCGTTGTGCGGCAGCACCAGGTCCAGAGGCTGATTCATGGCGTGATGGCGACGCGGCGGATGGGCAGCAGGCGGGCGCCGCGCAGCTCGGCGATCTGGGTCTGGCCGGCAGAGAAAGTCGGGCGGTGCGCAGCGTCGATGTAGATGGGCGCATCGGCGCGCAGCGGCAGCACGCTGAGCTGGAGTTCCTGGCCCGGCTTCAGCGCGAACTGGCGCAGGCCGATCTGCCAGCGCTGGCCGTTGTAGTACCAGTCGTCCAGCATGCGGGGGCCGGCAAAGACGCGGCCGATGTCGCCGACGAAGTCCAGCTCCAGCAGCACATCCTCGGCATCAGCCGTGAGCGGCTGCTGCAGCTTCAGCGACCAGGTCGCCGCGCTGGCAAAGGCCTCGGGAATCGGCTGCACGGCCGCCTTGGCGAGGCCGCCCTTCAGCACGGGCGGTGCCTTGCCGGCGGGGCGCATGGCGGTGATCTGCAGCGTCGGCTCGCTCGCCTCGGGCTTGAACTCGAGGTGCTGCAGCGGGCCGTCCTGGCGGGTCTGCAAACCCGGCGCCCTGGGCTTGGCCAGCGCAGGGAAGACGGCCGCATGCAAGGGCTGCGTGGCCAGGCCGCGCAGTTGCAGCTTGCCATCGGCCACCCAGGCCTGCTGCTCGCTGAAGACGAGTCGGCGCTGGCCGGCGATCTCCAGAATCTGCAGCTGCGACAGTTCTTCCTGCGACAGCAGCAGCACGCTGACCGCACGACCGCCGGTCTTGCCGATGGTCAGCAGCTGCCCGCCCTGGGACGACATGGTCTTGACGCCATCGGCCAGCGCGAACTCGGCCTGCACGCCCGGCGTCGGCGCGAACACATGGACGATGCCCTGCGCGCCCGCATCCAGGCGCGCCACCGGCTGGGCCGTGGCGTAGCGCAGCTTCACACCGTCGAGATCGAGATTGAGGGGCCAGATGAAGTAGGCGCCGTTCGGGATGTCGACAGCCTGGCTGGGCAGCGTCAGCGTGCCGCCCGGCAACTGCACCTCGAAGCGCACACCGGTCTGGGCCGGCATCGCGTACTGGCGCACATGGTTGTTGAAGAACAGGAAGCCGCTGTCGCCCGATGCGCGCACGGACCAGCGCGGCGTCTGCAGGTCGGCCGGGTTGGCCGGCGTGCGCGCGGGCTGGCGCACCGTCATCGTTGCGAGCCGGGCGCCGTAGTCGCGCAGGAAATAGTGGAAGGGGCGCAGCTTGGCCAGCACCGGGCGCTGCTGGCCGTCGGGGCCGAGCGGCGCCTGGAAGTCGTAGCTGATGCGCGGCGTGTCGTTGTAACCGCCGCTGAGAGTGCTTTCCTCCAGGCCGGTGCCGCCCACACCCACCGGGTTGCGGCCACCGTGGAACATGTAATAGCCGAACAGGTTGACGCCCGAGCCGAGCTGCACCGGCAGCATGGCGGCGATGTCGTCGGGCGACACCAGCGTGCGGCGGCGGTACATGGCCGGCAGGCCAGGCCCGTATTCAGCGCCGAGGAAGGGCACCTTGTCCTTGTCGGTCTCGGCGGTGCCAGGCGCGTGGGACTGGGTCTGCGCGCCGAGGTCGCCGCTGACGCGGGTGTCGAAGCGGAAGGCGTGCGTCTCTTTGGGTGGCAGCTCCTGGGTGCTGGTCGCCCAGGGCTCGTCCGGATAGCCGCCGAACACGGGCGTCACCTCGCCGGAGGGGTAGACCGTGCCGTCCCAGCCGGTGACGGTGTACAGCGGCACATCCATGCCGGCCTTCAGCGCCAGTTTCTTCAAGGCGCTGATGTGTTCCTCGCCACGGCCAGCGCCGCGGAGGTTGTATTCGTTCTCCAGCTGCACGCCGATGACCGGGCCGCCGTCCTTCCACAGCAGGCCCTTGATCTGCGCGCCGATCTCGGCGTACAGGCGCTCGACATGGCCCATGTATTCGGCGTCGTTGCCGCGCGTGGGCATCTTGTCGACAACCCAGTCGGGGATGCCGCCGTAGCGCGCCTCGCCATGCGCCCACGGTCCCAGCCGCACGACCACCTGCAGGCCCGCGGCCTGCGCCAGTTGCACGAAGCGGCGCAGGTCGTGGTTGCCCTTCCAGTTGAAGGCGCCGGGCTGCTCCTGGTGGTGATTCCAGAACACATAGCTGGCGACGATGTCGATGCCCGAGGCCTTCATCAGGCGCAGCTGCGCATCCCATTGCGACGCCGGCGCGCGGCTGAAGTGGTACTCGCCCATGACCGGCAGCCAGGGCTGGCCGTCGCGCAGCAAATACTGGCTGTTGACGGCCAGCGTCTGGCCCTTGGGCGTGCGCGCCGTGCCGAGCTGCAGATGGCCGGTCGTCGGCGCCGGCACGTCGGCGCGGGCGTCCAGCCTGAGCAGCGTGTCGGCGCCGGCGGCGGGGCCGAGCGCCGCCAGCAGCAGCGCCACGCTCAGCGTGCGGATGCGGTCCATGGGAGTCTCCGGTGTTGTTGTTCTGGTTTTTTGGGTCGCGCGTCAGTACGCGCGCCAGGCCTGCACGAAGGCTTTCGCCCGCGCGGCCACATCGGCGGCGCCCATGCCGGGGGCATAGAGAGCCGAGCCGAGGCCGAAGCCGGCAGCGCCCGCCTTGCGGAAGGGCGCCATCGTCTCGGGCGTGATGCCGCCCACGGGGAGCAGGCGAAACTCCTTGGGCAAGACGGCGCGCATGGCCTTGACGACCGGCGGCGTGACGAGTTCGGCCGGGAAGAGCTTGAGCGCGTCGGCGCCGGCCTGCAGCGCCGCAAAGGCCTCGGTCGGCGTCGCCGCACCGGGCACGCAAGCCAGGCCGCGCGCCTTGGCGACGCGGATGACGGCCACGTCGGCATGCGGCATGACGATGAGGCGGCCGCCGGCGATCTGCACGTCGCGCACCGCGTCGGCACTGAGCACGGTGCCGGCGCCGATCAGCGCATCGCCGGGCATGCGGCGCGCCAGGCGGGCGATGGAGTCCAGCGCCTGCGGCGAGTTCAGCGGCACTTCGATGACGCGAAAACCTTCGGCGTAGAGGCTGTCGGCGATGGCCTCGACCTCGTCGGGCTTCACGCCGCGCAGGATGGCCACGAGAGGGAGTTGTTGCAGTGCCGGGTCGAGCATGTCAGTCAAGCCCCATGGTTTGCGCCAGCTGCCAGAGGCCGGCGGGCGCGGTGTTGTCGAGTTGCAGCGGCGCTTCGATGCCGAAGCGGCTGAGGGCGAGGGCGTAGCGCTCGCACAGCGCCGGGTCGCCGATGAGGGCGAGGCCCTCGGGCTGGCCGGTCTTCAGTTCGCTGGCGATCTCGTGGCCGATCAGCAGGCCGGAGAGGTAGTCGGGCAGTTGCTCGGGCGGCAGACGCTTGAAGAGGCCGAGCGTGCGGACGGCAAACAGCTGGTGTCCCAGGCCACCGTCCTTGCGCGCAGCATCGACGCCGGCGAGGAAGGCCTGAGGGGAGGGCGGGGCGCCGCCGTCGGCCGGCATCAGCCGGGCCAGCACGGAATGCTGGCGCAGCAGCGCGTACAGCTCGCCGGTCATGTGGGTGGCAAAACCCGTCACCCGGCCGGCCTGGACACGCGCCCATTTGGAATGCGTGCCAGGCAGCACGAGGCAGGACTGCGCGGCCAGCTCGGGATGCAGGGCGAGGGCGCCGACGATCTGCGTCTCCTCGCCGCGCATGACGTCGGGCTGGCCATCGTCATGCATCAGGCCGGGCAGGATGGCGATGCGCTCGTCGAGCTTCAACGCATGCCGGACCAAGGCAGCGGCATCGGCCGGGCAGGGCGCATAGGGCGCCTCACGCCAGCCATGCTGGCTGCCAACCATGCCGCAGGCCAGCACGGGCAGGGCGGGCCAGTCCGCCGTGATGGCAGCGAAGGCCTGCGCGAAGGCCGCCTCACCCGACAGCGTCGAAGCGCCCTGCTCGGACTGACGCGAGGCCAGCATGGCGCCGTTGGCCCCGAGCAGGAAGGCGCGCAGCCGTGTGCTGCCCCAATCCAGCGCGATGAGGCGGCCGTCGTTCACCATTCGGCCACGCTGCCATCCGCGTGGCGCCACAGCGGGTTGCGCCAGTCGGGCGCGTTCTTGCTCGCCTCGATGACCTTGTCCTCATCGACCACCACACCCAGGCCGGGCTTGGTCAGCGGCTTCATGTAGCCGTTCTCGATGTGGAAGTCTTCCTTGTTCAGCACATAGTCCAGCAGCTCGCCACCCTGGTTGTAGTGGATGCCCATGCTCTGCTCCTGCAGCACGGCGTTGTGCGAGACGAAGTCCACGTGCAGGCAGGCCGCCAGCGCGATGGGCCCCAGCGGGCAATGCGGCGCGAAGGCCACGTCGTAGGCCTCGGCCATCGAGGCGATCTTCATGCACTCGGTGATGCCACCGGCATGCGACAGGTCGGGCTGCACGATGGACAGGCCGCCGGCCTGGAAGACGCGCTTGAACTCGAAGCGCGAATACATGCGCTCGCCGGCCGCCAGCGGGATGGCCGTGTGTTCGGCCAGGCGGGCATAGGTCTCGTCCTGCTCCGCAAGCACGGGCTCTTCGACGAACAGCGGGCGATAGGGCTCCAGCGCCTTCAGCATGACCTTGGCCATCGGCGCGCCGATGCGGCCATGGAAGTCGATGCCGAACTCGATGTCGTGGCCGAAGGCGTCGCGGATCTCGGCGATGCGGGCCACGGCCTCGTCCACCTTGCGGGCGCTGTCGATGAGGCCCATCTCCTCCGAGCCGTTCATCTTGAAGGTGTCGAACCCCCCTTCGCGCAGCCGCTTGATGTCGCGGATGACGTCGGCCGGGCGGTCGCCACCGACCCAGGAATAGACCTTCATCTTGTCGCGCACCAGGCCGCCCAGCAGTTCGTGGACGGGGGCGCCCAGCACCTTGCCCTTGATGTCCCACAGCGCCTGGTCGATGCCGGCGATGGCACTCATCAGGATGGCGCCACCGCGGTAGAAGCCGCCGCGGTACATGACCTGCCAGAGGTCATTGATGCGGGACGGGTCCTGGCCGACCAGATAGGGCTCGAACTCGTGCACGGCGGCTTCGACGCTGCGCGCCTTGCCCTCGATGACGGGCTCACCCCAGCCGCTGATGCCGGCGTCGGTGTCGATCTTCAGGAACATCCACCGCGGGGCGAGGCGGTAGGTCGTCAGCTTGGTGATTCGCATGGGCCGTGAGGGAGACAGGAACGGCCGTGAGCTTAGGAGGGGCTGCTAGTTCTGAAATATCGATTCTTTGCGGGCAGCTATATGGATTTCGTATTGCTGTGTCGGAGCCAGAAAAGCAAAAGGGCTGCAGAAGCAGCCCTTGAGACGGTGGTGAAGCGATTTCAGTCGCGCTTGGTGGTGACGTCAGCGAGTTGAGCGATGACGGCCACGGTGGACAGCGCCAGAGCAACGATGAGCAGTTCCATTTGTTTCCCTTTCTTTGTTGATGCAGCGCTATCTTAGGGTTTTTACTTGGTTGTTGCGGGTTAACCCTATGCATTGCCGGCATGGAACGATGCGGTACCGAGCCTGCGAGCACTGCGGCGGCGCTATTTCGTGCAAAACGGCCGCGCCTGCTACTGCCGGGGCAGGGCCTCGTTCAGGTTGCCCTTGCGCGCGGTCAGGGCCTTGTGCAGCGCCGAGGGCGCGGCCGTCTTGAGCGGGCAATTCGCCGTGTTGATCGGCGGCGACGCCTGCTTGCACACCGACGGTGTCGTGCCTTTCAGGTCGCCACGGGCGCAGGCCTGGCAAATCCGGGTGAAGGCGGTCTGCAACTGCAGCGAGTAATCCAGCGGCGCCGCGGGCAGGGGCGTGGTCTGGTCAGCCTGCGGGTTGATCAGGTGGCCGCTGGCCACGTTGACGAAATAGGGCGCGAACTTGGCCGTGATCTCGGCCGGCGTGAGGGAGTCCGTAGCCTTGACGCCGCGCGGTGGCGCACCGAGTTGCGCGTCGCGCGGGTATTGGGCGGAGGCATGGCAGGCCAGGCAGGCCGAGCGCCAGTTGTCAGCCGGGCCGTTGAGCCGGCCCTGGAAGCCAGGGTAGGGCCGTTGCGGCCAGCCGCTGCCGTTGGCCTGCCAGACCTTGCCGGCCAGCGCGTCGTTGAGCTTGGACTCTTGAACCGGTGCGAAGGCAGCCAGGGTGCTGGCCTGCACGCCGGGGTCATTGCCCCACATCAGGCCGACCGGCTCGAGGTTGTCGAACAGCTTGTCGCCCTTGGCCGGCCCGACCCAGACATAGGTCCCGAACACCCAGCTGGTTTGCGTGGCGCGGGGATCCCTGACCGCCACGTCGACCTGGATCAAGCGAAGGAGGGTGGACGTGCCCGCCGCCATGGCACGCACCGTCGGCGCGCCCGCCAGGTAGGCGACCTCGGACACCGGAGCATCCGTGAACAGGAACTTGAACGCCACCGTTTGCGGCTTGAACGTCCAGCGTGCGCCGCCTGGGAGCTGCGGCAGCTTGGGGTCGCAGGGGTCGCTGAAGATCTCCTTGAGCGACGCGGCACCTTCGGCGTTGTACCAACCGATCGCCAGCGTCTTGTGCCCGGCTTTCGACTTCGGCGACAGATCGCCGGGATCCGGCCCGCGCTCCGTCGTCATGCCGATCAACGGATCCCGGCCGGTGGCGGTGTAGTCCATCCACGGGGTGATCCACCACGGCGAGTTGGCCGGCATGGTGATCTTGTTGCCCTTGATCGCGATCCCCGAGGCCTTGACCTCGCCCATCACCGCCGCGATATAGCCGCGCCAGTCGCTCTCGAAGTCCATGCCCGCCGCCTGCCAGGCATGCTGTGTCGCGGGAACTGTGCTGGGCAGGTCGGTGCGCCACGGCAGCTTGATCTTCTTGGCCGTGGCGTCGTAGGCGCTGCTGGCCTTGTCGGGGAACCTGGAGCAGAACCCGGCCTGTGCTGCCGTCGCGATGCCAAGGAGTCCGGCCAACAAGATCGCGCGCATATCGCCTCCCTGTGGCCCGTGGCGGGCCGTGGCTGATTCGCGCTGAATCTATGCCTGGTGGTCTGTGCGGTCCAGGGTGACGGGCGGAACTCTCGTCTGAATTGATGAGCGGCAGCGGGCGACCTGTCGGCGCGCAAGCACGCACGACGACAGAGGGAAGGGCTTCTCGCCAAGTCCCCAATCTTGTGGATACAGCTTCGATCAACTTGGTGTGAGATGCGAGCTGAGGAGGCGCTCCCGCAGCGGGGTGGACGGATGGGCACAAAACTCAGTCTCACGGCCGAAGGCGTCCTGGTATTGGACGACGGGCGTCGGACCATCGAGCTGCAGCGAAGCCGCCTTTTCGCCATGGGTGGTCTCGACTTGCCTTTTGACAGGCGCCGCTTCAGATACCCGGGTGAAGCGACCTCGCCGCCGCCGCCGCCGCCACAGAACGCGCCAGCTCCTCAGCCCCCCGAGCAGTCGACCAGGCCGGGCCGGCCGCGAATTCCGTTGCCCTCGATGTTCAGATCCCCACTCGACTCGGGACTGGAACTTCCCAGTCGACTCGTCCACGTCGCGCGGTTGGATTTGATGGATCCGGAGCTCAAGGAGGCATGGGGCAAGTCCATTCGCAGGGCGGCACCTGTCGCGCGGTACGCCGCGCTATGGAGCGACCTGAACAGGTATTCGGCCAAAGCCGTTGCCGAGCATCTGACTAGCCAGACCGAACACGGGGTGCTCGCCAACGCGCACACGCTGAACGTTCTGCTGTTGAAGCAGGATCTGACTGCGCCCCTGGACCTGGGCGACGTGGCGAGCAGGGGGGCTGAGCTGAGCCCTGGCATCCAGACCGTGCAGCTCTACTACGTGCCGGGCACGTAGTCGGCGCGCTATCAAGGACCCGGCCCCATGAGTGACAACGTGGATGCATACGCGACGCCGCGGGCAAATCTCCGCGAGAACGTCAAGACGATGTCGACCATTCTCGCCGGGACGGCGGGCGCGGTCATCGCCGGCTCGCCGTTTTCAGGAATAGGCGCACTGGACCTGCTGTCGCTTCGATTCTTGGCGGCCGTCGTTGGCCTGGCGACGGTGGCGGTCTGTCTGTACATGGGGTGGAAGGAACTCACCTTCATGCTGCGGCCGGACCTGCTGAATCCGATCATCCTGCGCGACTCCTTCACCAACGAGCAGATTCAGCAGCTGGGTCTGCCACCAGCGGAGACGGAAGAGCTCCTCCATGTGAAGGCGGAGTTCGACCGGACGCGCAGCGACCTGCTGCCGGAGAAGATCAACTCCTACGAGGCTTTCGAGAAATACCTCGACGACGAGTGGCAGGAGATCGAGACGCTGAAAAGGCGCTCGCGCAAAAGACGCTGGACGCGGCCGTGCTTGAAGCGCTTCGAAAGAAGTATGCGCAGTACGAGCAGAACCTGCGGGACATCGGCTTCTGGGCCACCGTGACCAGGCTGGCCGACAGAGTTGAACAGGGCCTGAAAAAGGTTCAGAACCTGGGCGCGGCAAGTCTGATCGCGCTGCTGGTGTTCGCCTGGGCCGCCAACCCGCCAAAGAAGGACGACGGGCCGGCCAAGCCCCCGGTGGTCCAGGTTGCGGTGTCCTGCGCGTCCTGTCCCGCAGGCCAGCCCACGCCAGCAGCGCGCAAGGTCACCTTCGCGAACAACTCGCATGAACTGGACGGCGCGGCATATGCCGTGCTGAACGAAGCCTCGACGACTCTTCGTCAGCAGCCGAGCCTGGGCTTGCTGCTGCTGGCCCACACCGACATGGTGGCAGGCGGACAAGTCAACCGCGCGCTTGCCGCCAAGCGGGCTGCAGCAGTCCGGCACGCACTTCAG
Organism: Roseateles sp. P1_C1_2; assembly: GCF_056406535.1. Lineage (NCBI taxonomy): Bacteria > Pseudomonadati > Pseudomonadota > Betaproteobacteria > Burkholderiales > Sphaerotilaceae > Roseateles > Roseateles sp. P1_C1_2. Next base: position 48,990 of record NZ_JBFUAB010000032.1, on the reverse strand, counting down.
GATCAGGGCGGCGTTGCCGCGGCCCGAGTGTTCGCCTCGGAACTGGCAAAGGCCGATCTGCCGGTCGTGACAGGCCCCGAAGTCGCCCAGCCGGAGAATAGAAGCGTCGAGTTGCTTTTCGTGCCGCTGCCTTTGCCGACACGCTGAACTTGCCGAAGTGCATGGCCTCCAATATGGCGACAATGTGCATTATGTTAAATAACAAATGCACGCCCCCCTAAGCTGTCTGCGAATTTCCGAGCGGTTAAGGATGACCTCTGCCGGGTTCCGGTCGTACAACCCCGGTTCGCTGCATGAAGCCATGACAGCCGCCACCGCAACGTGGCGACGTGGCAGGCAGCGAAGGAAGGCCCAGCCCGTGACCTCAGTGAGCACGCCCAAGCAGTTGCCTGCCCTGGTGTCAGGACAGGCCGGCGCACGGCCGGCGCGCGCGCTGAAGGACGCCTTGGCCGGCATCGTCGGCCCGAGCCCGGCGCTGGCTGCGCTGCGTGCGCGGCTGCCGCTGCTGGCGCGCTCGCAATGCAGCGTGCTGATCACCGGTGAAACCGGCACCGGCAAGGACTGCGTCGCACGCGCCCTGCACGAACTCGGCGAGCGCCGTGCTGGCCCCATGGTCAGCATCAATTGCGCGGCGCTGCCTGACACGCTGCTGGACAGCGAACTCTTCGGCTACGAGCGCGGCGCCTTCACCGGCGCGCATGCGGCCTATCCCGGCAAGATTTCCCTGGCCAGCGGCGGCACGCTGTTCCTCGACGAGATTGGCGACATGCCCTTGCATGCCCAGGCCAAGCTGCTGCGTGTGCTCGAGACGCGCGAGGTCTTCCCGATCGGGGCGATGCGCAGCCGGCATGTGGACGTGCGCATCGTCGCGGCAACGCATTGCGCGCTGGAACAGGCGGTGCGCAAAGGCACGTTCCGGGCCGACCTGTTCTACCGGCTGAACGTGGCTCGCGTCGAGCTGCTGCCGCTGCGGCAGCGACCCGAAGACGTGGCACCGCTGTTCGAGCATTTCGCGGGTCAATTGAACGACGCCGCCGGCGGCGCCGGCCCGGTGCGCGTGACACCGGCGGCCATGGCCCTGATGCAGCAGCACGACTGGCCCGGCAATGCCCGCGAACTGCGCAACCTGGTCGAGGCGGCCGGGCTGGTGTTCGACGGCCGGCCGCTGGACGCCGGCGAGCTGCCGCTGTCCTGCATCGCGGCGCACGACGGCAACGATGAATCGAGCCGCGTGATCGAAGCCCTCGAACGCTGCGAATGGAACCGCACGCGCGCCGCGGAGATGCTGCAGTGGTCGCGCATGACGCTGTATCGCAAGATGAAGCAGTTCCACATCGCGCCGGAACCTGGCCGCAGCGCACGTGCGCCGTAACACCAGCCTGTGACACCGCAAGTGCCTGATTCGCCGAGGCTTTCCCGGCGCCGTGTCACATCCGCCTTGTGACATCGTTCACGCACGAAGACGCAAGCCATTGATTCATATAGGCCCACACGGGCCGCCCGACATGGCACGCCCCTTGCGGAACAGCGTGCATGAAGTCGCCAATCGACGTACGACGTGACTGGGCCGCCGACGGTTGCGTCGTCGCGGCGGCCTCGGCCGGCTATCAATATGCCAACCAGTTCGAGGTCGGATTCAGCCGCAACGAGGTGCTGCTGCGCATGGCCCAGGCCTATGACGGCGAGGCGCTGACGCATGGCATGCCGACCCGCGTGGTGATGACGCCGGCCTATGCCAAGGCCCTGCTGCAGCTGCTGTCGGAGTCCATGCAGCGCTACGAAGCCGAGTACGGCCCGGTGACGGCCGCCGGCAGCGGCGTCGTGCCCCAGGACTCCACCTACTGATGGCCCGCTGACCTCCCGCCATGGCCAACGAGTCCGCCCTCCTCTCCCTCGCCGAATCGCTGGCGCAAAGGCTGGACAACGCCTGGACGCCCGCGCTGCGCCAGCGCCATGGCGACGTCTCCTTCCAGGCCGTCGGCAGCGGCGCCTTGCTGGCCGACCTCAACATACAGGGCGCGGTGCTGTCGGTCTGGCCCTATCGCGTCACCATCAACGAGCAGATGCGCAATCTGAGCGCGAGCGACGCACGCCGCACGCCTGGCCTGTCCAACCGCCCTCTTTCGCTGGACGTCCACCTGCTGCTGTCCATCTGGTCGGCCAACACCGCGCTGGAGCTGGCCGCGTTTGCCTGGGTGCTGCGCGAACTGCATCGCGAGCCCATCCTCGATGCGTCCACGCTGTCCAGCAACGGCGGCTGGTCTGCCGAGGAGGTCGTGCAGCTGATCCCGGCCGAGATCACGGTGGAAGACATGATGCGCGTCTGGGATGCCATCACGCCCAGCTACCGGCTGAGCGCGCCCTATGTGGCGCGCATCGTGCAGCTCGACGTCGAGGAGCCGGACGCCGTGCCGGTGGTGGCGCGGCGCTTCGACTATGGAGGCGTGCCCGCATGAGTGCCGTCTTCCACTCGATAGAGACGGACGTTCGCCGTGTCTGGGGCGCACTGCGCTTTGTCGATGCCATGTCCGGCCACACCATAGCGAGCCCGCTGCGGGTGGACCTGCCCGGCGCCCGGCTGCAGCGCAACCGCAGCGGCTTCTTCGTCGTGACGGCCCTGGACGACATTGCCAACCGCGACGCCCGCCGCGACTACGAGAACGCCTTCGATCCCATCCCGCCTGCGCCGGCGCTGTCCCTGCCCGGCACGGTGAGCGATCCGGCCGGCCGCTATCTGGCGCGTCGCTTCACGCTGGACCTGCCGCGCTCACCGCTCGCTGCCGCTCCCGGGGCCACGCCCGCCCTCTTCGACGCGGCGCCGGTCACGCTCGATCCCTCCGCCGCCACCAGCCTGCTGCCCACCTGGGCCGCCCTGCGCCTGAGCGTGCGGCGCACCGGCGCTCCCGCGGCCCAGGCCGTCATCCGCGTGCAACGCGCCGGCAGTGACGCCGTGCTGGGCCGCGGCATGACGGACGCGCGCGGCGAGGCCCTGGTGGCCGTCGTCGGCGTCGCCCAGGTCACGCCGGGCGCCGACGAGCTGGTGGTCGAAACCGAGATCGCCGTCGACGTCATCGTCAGCGCAGAGACCGCGCTGGCCCCCGGCGCCCTCGTCGACCCCGATCTGCTGGCCGCACGCGTCCTGGGCGCGGGGCTCTCCCGATTGATCGTGCCGCGCAACCTCGCCAGCGGCCGCATCGAAGTGATGAACCTGACGCTCCCCTGAGTCCTGCTTGAACGATTGAAGGAGGCACACCATGCCCGAATACCTCGCCCCAGGCGTATACGTCGAAGAAACCAGTTTTCGTGCCAAGTCCATCGAGGGCGTGGGCACGAGCACGACGGCCTTCGCCGGGCCCACGCGCAAGGGCCCCATCGCCACGGCCGAGCTGCTGCCCGAGATTCTGACCAGCTTCGCCGACTTCGAGCGCATCTACGGCGGCACGGCCAATCTCGACCTGCAGGCCGACGCGATCAACTTCCTGGCGCATGCCGTGCGGGCCTATTTCAACGAGGGCGGTTCGCGGCTCTATGTGGCGCGGGTGTTCCTGGCGCGCGGCGCCAACGACTCCGGCCTGGCGAGTACCGCTGACCTGCGTCCGGCCGCCGTCTTGCCCGCCGTACTGCCGGCCGAGGACGACACCAACCGCATCCGCTTCGTCGCCCGCTTCCCGGGCGCCAGCGGCAACGGCGCCGTGCCCACCCGTGAGCAGCCCCAGCTGCGCGGCATCCAGACGCGCGAAATCATCGCGCCCGCCCCGCAGCGCGTGCTGGACAGCACGCCCATCGGTTCGCTGGCCCGCAGCGGTGTGGCCGCACCCCACAGCTACTTCGTCAAGCGCGCCGATGGCTGGCATGCGCTGACCGACGCCGGCGATGGTGCCGTCACCGCACCCGACGCTGCCGCCCAGGCCGCCATCGCCGCCGCCGGCAACCAGGCCCAGCGCGACGCCGCGGCAGCCCTGCTCGCCTCCGTCTCGCTGATCACGCTGGCCGTCATTGCGACCGACGCCGATGGCGGCAGCCTGGCCATCGACGACCTCGGCTACGACCGCGGCCACCCACGCTGGCTCGGCACCGTGATGCCGCCGCAACCCAACCGGCGCGTCGACCAGATCGAGAACCTCTACGCCGCCAACCTCGGCAGCGCCGTCAACGCCTTCCAGCTGCTCGCCGCCCTGTTCCCGACGGCCGCTAACGCCACCGGCCGCCGCGGCTCCTTCGCGCTGACCGGCGGCAACGACGGCGCCGAGCCCATGGACGCCAGCTACATCGGCGCCTTCGCCGCCCTGGCCAAACTCGACGACATCGCCATCGTCGCTGCCCCCGGCTCCAGCGCCTATGCCGCGCGCGACGCCATCCGCAACTCGCTGATCACCCACGCCGAAGGCCGGCGCATGTACCGCATCGCTGTGCTCGACACCAACGCCGGCCTCAACGCCGGTGCCGCGCGCGAAGCCCGCGCCACCATCGACAGCAAATACGCCGCGATGTACTACCCCTGGGTCGTCATCGCCAACCCCAATGCGCGACCCGGGCGCGACGACATCCCGCGCGAGATCGCCCTGCCGCCTTCGGGTTTCGTCTGCGGCATCTACGCGCGCAACGACATCGAGCGCGGTGTCTTCAAGGCACCCGCCAACGAGATCGTGCGCGGCGCGCTGCGTTTCGAGCGCGACGTCAGCTTCGGCGAGCAGGAGGTGCTCAACCCGCTCGGCGTCAACTGCCTGCGCTACTTCCCGGGCCGCGGCTATCGCGTCTGGGGCGCCCGCACGGCCAGCAGCGACCCCGAATGGAAATACGTCAATGTGCGGCGTTACTTCAACTACCTGGAAGCCTCCATCGACCGCAGCACCCAGTGGGCCGTGTTCGAGCCCAACGGCGAGCGCCTGTGGGCCAACATCCGCGAAACCATCGCGCAGTTCCTCTACAACGAATGGCGCAATGGCGCCCTGCTGGGCGGCAAGGCCGAGGAGGCCTATTTCGTGCGCTGCGACCGCTCGACGATGACGCAGAACGACCTGGACAACGGCCGCCTGGTCTGCCAGATCGGCGTGGCGGCACTCAAGCCCGCCGAGTTCGTGATCTTCCGCATCGGCCAGAAGACCGCCGACTCGCGTGATTGACCAGCAGCAGGAGCACTTCCATGGCACGCAAAGTCCCCTACGGCGCCTTCAACTTCCTCGTCAACTTCGACGGCGCGGAAGCCTTCGGCGGCTTCTCCGACGTCTCCGGCCTCGGCTCCGAAATCACCGTGGCCGAGTACCGCTACGGCAACGACGCCGAGAACCATGTGCGCAAGATCCCCGGCGTCCACAAGGTCGGCGACGTCACGCTCAAGCGCGGCATCATCAGCTCCAAGTCGCTGTGGGACTGGGTCAAGGAGACCCGCACCACCGGCGTCAATGCGCAGAAGAACATCTCCATCACCCTGCTCGACGAGGCCCGCAACCCGGTGCAAGTCTGGCTGCTGCGCAACGCCATCCCGCTCAAGTACACCGGCCCCACACTGGCCGCCAAGGGCGGCGGCGACGTCGCCATGGAAGAGCTGGTGCTGTCGTCCGAAGGCCTGGAGATCGAGGCCGCGTGAGCGGGCCGCTTCCATGTACGGACTGAGCTTCGAGTCGACCCGCCCTGTCGAGCGCCCGCATCCGGCCCGCGCCGACATCGCGCTGTTCGTGGGCTGGACGACGCGCCGCGCCGGCGTGGCGCTGCCGCGCACGGTGTCGGACTGRCTCAACGCAAGGGRCTTCAAGGACGCCGCCGTGCGCGAGACCCTGCTCGGCATGCCGGCGCCCATCGACACCTGGGACGCCTTCGACAGCCTGTTCGACTGGCATGCCCGCGCCGTGCAGGGCCGCRGCGAACTCGCCGACGACTGGCTGGGCCTGGCGGTGCGCGACTTCTTCGCCAACGGCGGGCGCAAGGCCTATGTGCTCTGCCTGGGTCTGCCTTGGCCGCTGGGCTCGACACCCGCCGTGACGCTGTTCGACGCGCTGGACGTCGCCATGCAGCAGGCCTGGACGCTGGAGGACGTCAGCTTCGTGCTGGCGCCCGACCTGCCCGAGCTGCACGCGAATCTGAACCAGCCTCCCATCCCCGGCGACCCAGGCGTGGCTGCCGTCGTGCCCGAAGTCTTTGTCGAATGCGGCACGCCCACCTTCGCCACGCCGCCGACCAACGGCGTGCGGCAACTTGCGGCGCCGCGGCTGTCCGACGCGGCCTTCGAACTCTGGAACAGCAATGTGCTGAGGCTGCGCAACACGCTCGCGCGACAGCGCCGCGACCTGATGCTGCTCGTCGCCGCGCCGCTGGCCGCCCGCGACACCCAGGCCGCGCGCCAGCTCAGCGCCGCCATCACGCTGCAGACCAGCATGGTGGAGTGCGCCACGCCCTGGCTGCTGCCACTGCGCGAGGTGCGCACACCCGAAGGCCTGATCCCGCCCGATGGCGCGCTGGCCGGCCTGATCGCCGCTTCGGTGCTGGCCAATGGCCCGGTACGGCCGGCGGCAGGCCAGGCGCCCATGGGCGTGCTGGCCGTCGTGCCCCAGCCGCGCGACGAGGAGCTGCGCTCGCCCCCGCGCGGCCAGTTCGCCGGCTATCTGTCCAACCTCGACAGCCGCCGCAGCGGCTGGCCGCTGTCCGAAACCTTCGCCCTCTTCGGCCCCACGGCCAACGGCATCCGCCTGCTCAGCGATCCGTCGTTGAGCGCCGTGCGTGAATGGCGCAGCGCCGGCGTCGTGCGCCTGCTGGGCCAGTTGCTGCGCACGGCCCGCATGGTCGGCGCGACGCTCGTCTTCGAGACCTCCGGCGAAGCGCTGTGGGCGCGGGTGCGCAGCCGTTTCGAGGACATGCTGGCCAGCTACTGGCAGGCCGGCGCCCTGCGCGGCAGCAGCGCGGCCGAAGCCTTCAGCGTGCGCTGCGACCGCAGCGTGATGACGCAGAGCGACCTCGACGCCGGCCGCGTCATCGTGCTGGTGCAGTTCGCGCCGCAAGCCGCCATCGAGCACATCCGCATCGAGCTGGCCCTGGCCGAGGACGGCAGCGTCAACTGGCAGGACGCCGAGCCGCTGGCCCACACCGCGGAGGCTGCATGAGCGCCGATGCACGGGGCGCCCCGATCGGCGTGTTCAATTTTCATGTGTCCTTCAGCCGCGACCCGGTAGACGGCAGCGGCGGCGACGACGCGACGCTCTGCCAGGGCGCCTTCAGCGAGCTGACCGGCCTGGAAGCCACCATGGAGCCGCGCAGCATCCGCGAAGGCGGCCGCAACTGGGGCAGCGTGCAGCGCCCCGGCGGCGTCAACTTCGCCACCGTCGTGCTCAAGCGCGGCATCACCCGCTCGCGCGACCTCTGGCAGTGGTTCGAGCTGCTGGGCCAGGGCGGCTATGTGAACCGCCTCAAGGCCGAGATCGAGATCCGCAGCACGACCGGCGAGCGCGTCATGGGTTGGACCCTGCGCCGCGCCATGCCCGTCAAGTTCAAGGCCGCCGACCTCAATGCGCGCGGCACCGACGTGGGCGTGGAAGAGCTGCACATCGTCCACGAAGGACTGGAGCACTCGACATCATGACTGCTCCCAATGTCGTGAAGGCCAAGATCGTCCTGCAAAGGAATGGGCAGGACATCGACACCGTCGAGGTGCACTTCAACCCGGTGTCGCTGCAGGTCGAGATCACCAACTCCACCAGCCCGCAAAGCGGCAGCGGCAGCACCACGCAGACGGCCACCCAGTCCAGCGCCAAGCTCGGCCTGGACCTGCTCTTCGACACCACCCACACCGGCGAAGACGTGCGCACCATCACGCGCCGCCTGCGCGCCGCCGTGCGCTCGCCGGATGCCACCGGCACCCAGAGCGCCGAGTCCAGCGCCGCCTTCACGCCGCCCACGCTGCGCTTCGAGTGGGGCACCTTCACCTTCACCGGCATCTCGGACAGCTATCGCGAGACGCTGGACTTCTTCTCGCCCGAGGGCGTGCCGCTGCGCTCCAGCGTCGCCCTGGCCCTGAAGGAGCAGCCCAACGAGTTCAGCGCCCTGGAGCGCGACAACCCGGCCGCCGCCAACGCATCGCGCGCCCGCAGCAGCGCCTTCGAGGTGGCGGGCGGGCTGGGTGGCGCTGCCGGCATCGCGGGCCTGGGTGGTGACCTGCGCGCCGCCCGCGCCATCGCCAGCATGAATGGTGAGGCCAGCCTGCGCTTCTCGGCGGGCGCGACGCTTGCGGTGGGCGCCAAGGTCGAGCTCAAGGCCGCGGTGTCATTCGCCGGTGGTGCAGGTGTGAGCATCGGTGCCGGCGTGGGTGCAGGAATCGGCGCGGGTGCCGGCATTGGCCTCTCCGCCTCCGCGCCGACGCTGCGTTTCGACGCCGGTCGCCTCGCCCCGCCACCAGCGGCCCAGCAACTCGCCACCGACGTCGGCGCCGGCTTCAGCATCGACGGCCGCGCCTTGCCCGCCGGTGCGGCCGGCCTGCGCGCAAATGTCGGCCAGGCCCCGCGCGCCTTGCGCTTCGACGACTGAAAAGGAGCACCGACATGCCCGTCTTCATCGATGAAATCGTCGTCGACGTTCCGCCGCCGGAGAGCACCGCCGGCCAGCAGTCCCGCGACGCCCAGGGTGCGGCCAACGCCACGCCCACGCCGGCCTGGACGCCCGAATTCGCCCACATGCTGGACCAGCAACTCAGCGTCGCCCTCGAGCGCCGCGCGCGCCTGCTGGCCGACTAGGACAAACCGGTCATGCCTCCCGAAACCACCGAACGCCCCGTCTCCTCGCGCACCGCCTACAGCGCGCGGCCGACGCTGCGCGTGGACGGCCAGGCCCTGCCCGCGCTGGACGACCTCGTGCGCACCTTTGCCGTCACCGAGGCCGAGGGCGGCATGAGCAGCTTGTCTCTGGGCATGGGCAACTGGGGAATGGTGGACGGCAGCCTGGGCCTGGTCTTCGACGCCGGCAGCCCGATCAAGCTCGGCGCCCGTGTGCAGCTCTATGCCGGCGAGACCTCCGGCCCCACCGAGATCTTCGATGGCCAGATCCACGCCATCGAAGCCAGCGGCTCGGTCGGCGCGCCGCCGAGCCTGCTCGTGCTGGCCGAGGACAAGCTTTTCGCCGCCCGCATGAAGCGCCGCAGCAAGAGCCATGTGGATTCGAGCCTGGAAGACGTCGTGCGGGCCATTGCTGGCGACCACGGCCTCACCGTCGACGCCAGCGGCCTGCCCGGCGGCACTGGCCTGTGGGTGCAGTTGAACGAAAGCGACCTGTCCTTTTTGCGCCGCCTGCTGGGCCGTTGCGATTGCGAGATGCAGGTCGTCGGCAGCACGCTGCAGGTGCGCAGCAGCGCCGACATGGACCGCGGCACGCTGGACCTGACGCTCTACAGCCAGCTGCAGGAGGTGCGCGTCATCGCCGACCTGTCCAGCCAGGTCACCGAGGTCATGGCCCGCGGCTTCGACCCGGCCGCCGGCAACGGCTTCACCAAGACCAGCACCGGCGCTCAACCCGGTCCGGGAAGCGGCCGCACGGGCGCCTCGCTGTTGTCCGAGATCGGCATCGAGCGCAGTGAGAACCTCGGCGCCCTGCCCTGCCGCAACGACACCGAAGCCCAGGCCCTGGCCGACGCCGCCTTCGACCAGCGCGCCCGCCAGTTCGTGCGCCTGCACGGCCGCACCGAGGGCAATGCAGGCCTGCGCGTGGGCAGCCGCGTGAACCTGCACGGCGTCGGCCGGCGCTTCGACAACTGCTATGCCGTGGTGGAAGCGCGCCACCGCTTCGACCCCACCAGTGGCTATGTGACCGAGTTCGTCGCCCAGTCGGCCTTCATCGCCGACAACTGATATGGACCGCGCTCCCTTCAGCTTCGCCCCCGCTGGCAACCCGCCGGCCCTCGGCCCGGCTTGGCTGGGCGGCGGCGTCTTCATGGCCGACGTGACCGACATCAAGGATCCCGACAACCGTGGCCGCGTCAAGGTGCGCGTCCATGGCGTCGACGAGCAAAGCGGCGACGCCGAGATCTGGGCCATGCTGGTGGCTCCCTTCGCCGGCGACAACCGCGGCTCCTGGTGGGTGCCCGACGTCGGCGACCTCGTGGCCGTGGCCTTCGTGCAGGGCGACGCACGCATGCCCATCGTGCTGGGCGGCCTGTGGCATGGCGCCGCTTCGCCGCCCGAGAGCATGGACGGCGCCGGCAACAACTTCCTGAAGGTGATGCGCTCGCGCAATGGCGTGAAGGTCACCCTCGACGACCAGGATGGCCAGGAAAAACTCATCCTCGAAACCCCGGGCGGCCAGAAGCTGACGCTGAAGGACGGCCCCGGTTCCTGCGAGCTCGTCGACTCCAACGGCAACAGCATCAAGCTCGAGAGCAGCGGCATCACCATCACCGCCTCGGCCACCGTCACCGTCAATGCGGCGACGGTCAAGGTCAGCGCCGGCATGGTCAACGTGGATGCCGGCATGTCCAAGTTCAGCGGCGTGGTCCAGTGCGACACGCTGATCACCAACGCCGTCGTGTCGTCGAGCTACACGCCCGGCGCCGGGAACATTTGGTGAGGCCGGCAATGGCAGCCGTCATGGACCCCCACCCCCATCACGCCGTCGCCGTGGGCGGGCCGTCGCGCCAGCGCCCGCATGCGCCGGCCATCCTCGTCGACATCGAGGCCGGAGACTTCGTCGCTGCGCTCAGCGACGCGATCACCTCAACCACGTGGCCCCGCTTTGGCTGGCCGGCCTCGCTGTCCATCGCGCGGCTGCCCGACCAGGGCGCCCCGCGCGCGTTGTTCCAGCCCATCCACCGCCGCTTCAACCTGATCCTGTTCGACACCCACTGCGAAGTCTTCGGCTCGCCGCGCCTGGACCCGAAGAAGATCGAGTCCAGCGGCTTTGTCGTGCGCCGCTGGGCCGGGCCCGAGGACATCAACACCCAGGCCCTGGCCGACCCGCACAACTGGCAGGCCTGGCAGGCCGAGGGCTGGCGCAGCCTGCCCAGCGCCGCCGCCTTCGACGCCGATCCCGACCCGGCACGTCGCCCCACGCCGCGCACCGGCAACCCGGGCGTAGATGCCCGCCTGGCGGCCCTGCGCGCCGTGCATCCGGCCGAGGCCGTGAACCCGCTGCATGCGCTGATGCCCGAGGTCTGCAACGCCGCCCGGCGCAGCCTGCTCTATGGCCTCGTGCCCACCAGCGAGGCCCTGCGCAAGCCCAACAACGCCGCCGTGGATTACAGCGCCGTGCGCACGCCGGGCTCGCCCGCGCGCGACAGCTTCATGGCCCATCTGTCGCCCTATCTGTCCCGCGCCAGCATCCGCCCCCTGCCCGGCGCAGGCACCCGCTTCGACGCCACCTGGCTGAACGGCAGCGACCCGGTGGACGCGAGTGAGCCCGACAGCGGCGACAGCGCCGCCATGCGCGAGCAGTTCGCCGCCTTCATCCGCCAACTGGCCTTCGAGTTCGACATCAACGGCCGCGGCACCAGCCTGCTGCTGCTGCTCGACGAGCTGCTCATCGGTCGCAACATCACGACCTTCGGCGTCACGACCCGCGTCGCCATCGGCGGCGCGGCCTTCCTGCAGGCCTGCGTGCACGTCGCCACCGACGTTGACGCCGGCGGCGTCGACATCCCCGATGACTTCGGCCCCGTGCCCGACGGCTGGCTGGACCGCTTCACCAACGCCGCCCTGACCGTGCTCGAAGGCCGCGCCGCCGAAGCGCGCACGCTGGAGGGCCGCTTTGACGACGCCGAGGCGCTTTACGCCATCCGCGCCTTCGTGCGCGTGCGCGGCGAGCCTGGTTGCCCGACCCGGCTGGTATGGAGCGACATGACGCCGCTCTACCGCGTGGCACCCTGGTTCGCCTCCACCGGCACGCCGCAGGCTCGCATCTCTCTGCCCGCCTTCGACCGCGCTTCGCTGGCCGCCATGAAGCCCAACGTCGCCTTCGACGTGCCGCCGGGCCTGGCCAATCTGCTGATGCGCAACAAGCCCGAGGACTTCATGAAGAAGCCCAAGGCCGGCAGCGAGATCGGCCTCGGTTGGCTGTGCTCCTTCTCGATTCCCATCATCACGATCTGCGCCTTCATCCTGCTCAATGTCGTGCTGTCCCTGCTCAACCTGGTGTTCTTCTGGTTGCCGCTGGTGAAGATCTGCCTGCCCGTGCCCAAGAAGAAATAGAGAACAGCCATGGCCCGCAAGCTCGCCCCCGAACTCTCCCCGCCCATCGGTTTCCCGCTGCTCGGCCGGCCCGACGCCGACGGTCGCTGGGCCTGGCCGGGCCTGGCCCGCAGCGTGGCCGACGGCCTGCGCTGCGTGCTGGCCACGCGGCCCGGCGAGCTGCTGATGCACCCGGACTTCGGTGCCGGCGTGCAGGACTTCCTGAACCAGCCCAACAACCTCACCGTGCGCGCCCGCCTGCACGAGCGCATCGGTGGCGCCATCACCCGCCTCGAGCCGCGCGCCCAGGTGGAACGCATCGACGTGGACGAAGACCCCGAAGACCCGCGCGTCGTCCACATCGCCGTGCACTACCGCTTGCGCCGCACCGGTGAGCCCCAGCGCATGGCGCTGGCCTTGACCTTGGGGAGCTGATCACGATGCCGCTGCCCATCCCTCTGCTGGACGACCGCCGCGCCGACGACCTCGTCGCCGACCTGCTGGCCCGCATTCCCGCACACACGCCGGAGTGGACCGACCCGCGCGTGGGCGACCCCGGCCGCACGCTGATCGAGCTGTTCGCCTTCCTCGGCGACGCCCTGCTCTACCGCGCCAACCAGGTGCCCGAGCTGCAGCGCCGCGTCTTCCTGAACCTGCTGGGCATGGGCCTCAAGCCCGCACGCATGGCCCGCGGCCTGGTCACGCTGCGCCTGCCCGATGAAGCCCGCGAGGCCTTGGACCTGCGCGAGCGCGCCACCATCAGCCGCCCGGTGCCCTTCGAGACGGCGCAGGAGATCAGCGTCGCGCCCGTCACCGGCGAGGTCTACCTCAAGCAGCGCGTCACGGCCGACGACCACCCCGAGCTGGCCGACACCCTGGCCCAGCTCGGCGCCCTCTACGGCGGCCGCACGCTGGACGCCTACCAGACCCAGCCGCTGTTTGCCGACGGCGCGGTGGACGCCGGCGTGGACATCGTCGCCGACAGCGTCGACGGCTGCCTGTGGATCGCGCTGCTGGCGCCCAAGCCGGCACGCGGCGAGTCGCTGGTCACGCTGCGCGATCGCTGCGCTCAGCAACTGGCCCGCAACACGGCGGGTGCCGCGCGCCTGCTCAATATCGGCCTGGTGCCGGCGCTGACCGTGCCCGACGACCAGGAACTCGTCGGCGAACGCGAACGCATCGGCGTCAGCTGGGAGATCTCGGTCGGCGGTGCGCGCGCCACCGACTACCAGACCCTCGACCCCTCGGGCAACGACACCACCGACGGCCTGCGCCGTGCCGGCGTCGTGCGCGTGCTGATGCCCGGCCCCGAGCTGATCGGCGTCGGCGACTCGGCCCGCGGCATCGACGCCGTCTCCGGCGTGGACGACGAGCCGCCGCGCCTGGACGACCCCGACCGCGCCCAGCGCCTCGTCGCCTGGCTGCGCATGAAGCCTGCCGCCGGCGTGCAGCGCCTGCTGCTCAGCTGGGCCGGCCTGCACGCCGTGCAGATCGAACAGGGCGTGACCAGCCAGGGCCTCGTCGTCGCCCAGACTTCCGGCCGCCCCGGCGAAGTCATTGCCCTGCCGGTGCGCAATGTGCTGCCCGACAGCCTGCAGCTCGAGATCGCGGAACCTGGCATGCAGTACGCGGCCTGGACGCGCGTCGACGACCTCGCCCTGGTCTCTCACCGCGCCGAAGTGGCCCGCGATGCCCGCGCCTACGAGCTGGACGCCGAGTCCGGCCAGGTGCGCCTGGGCGATGGCATGCGCGGCCGTCTGCCGCCGGCGGGCTCGCGCGTGCGCATCGTGTCGGCCCGCTCCGGCGGCGGCCGTGCGGGCAATCTCGCACCCGGCACGCTGAAGGACATCGTCGCCAACAGCATCAACGCCAGCGGCCTGCCCGGCGCGGTGGTCAACACGCTGAAACTGTCGCAGCCGGTCGCCACCCTGGGCGGCGAGGACGCCGAGGACGTCGACGCCGCCCAGCAGCGCATCCCCGCCATGCTGCGCCACCGCGAGCGCGCCGTCACGGCCGACGACTACGCCAGTCTGGCCCGCGAGACGCCGGGCATGGACATAGCCCGCGTCGAGGTGCTGCCGCGCTTTGCACCGCGCACGCGGGCCTTCGGCATCCCCGGCGTCGTCGCCGTCATGGTGCTGCCGGGCACGACCAGCGGCGAGGTCGGCACCGCGCCCAACCCGCGCGCCGACCGGCCGCTGATCGAGGCCGTCCACGCCTGGCTGGAACCGCGCCGGCCGCTGGCGACCGAGCTCAACGTCATCGGCTGCGAGTACGTGCCGCTGTCCGTCTCCGTCGCCGTGGGCCTGCGCGACGGCGCGCCGCGCGAGGAGACGCTGGCGGCGGTGCGCGGGGTGATCCGGCGCCTGCTGTGGCCGCTCGCTCCCGGTGGTTTCGACGGCAATGGCTGGCCGCTGGGACGCGCCTTGGCCGATCGTGAGCTGGAAGTCGAAGCCGCCCGCGTGCCCGGCGTGGCGACGGTCGCCGGCGTCAACCTCTTCACCGGTGGCCCCGGCGCCTGGGCCCTCGCCGGCCGGGATGGCAACGGCCTGCAGCGGGTCGCCCTTGCGCCCTGGCAACTGCCCGAGTTGATGCAGGTGCTGGTGGAAGTGGGCAACGCGCCAGCCACCCGCGTTGGGCCGGATGCGGCCTCCGGCAGCGGCGCCAACGGCAGCAGCCGCGTCGCCGTGCCCGTCATCGTGGACCTCTGCTGAGATGAACAAGCCCCCACGCTCACTTCGCTCGCTGCCCCCCGAGGGGGCGCGTCAGTGCCTTCGGGCGGCCGGGCGGTACTGACATGGACGCCAACTCGCAACGCTTCTGGCTCTGGTCCCGTCCCGAGGACTGGGCGTTGGCCGAAGGCTGCGCCATCGCGCCGCGCGACGCCGAGCATGGCGGCGTGGAGCAAGTGCTGTCCCTGGCCTCGGAGCTGGGCGTGGCACCCATGATCGATGGCGTTTCGCGCGTCACCAGCGCCGAGACCGAGTTGGCCATGCTGCCGCTGCTGCGCGACCGCTTCGGCAGCTACGCCCGCTGGGACCCGCGGCCCACACCCGAGGGCCCGGGCGGCTCGCTGATGGGCTTTGGCGCCTTCCCGGGCGAAGTGCCGCGCTACGCGACCTCGGCGCCCGGTGCGCCCACAGCGATGGCCCCCGATGCCGATGACCGCATCGTCTTCGCCTTTGCCGACCGCGTCGAACTCTTCGACCTGCGCGACCGCCACGAGCCGGTGCGCCTGGAGCTGCCGCCGCTGTTCACGCCCCAGGCCGTCGCCTGTGACGCCCAGGGCGGGCGCTGGCTGCTGGACCGCGGCAACCGCCGCCTCGCCGTGCTGGCCGGCACGCCTTTCCCCGAACGCGGCGACGTGGTGCGCGATGCCGGCACCTTCCGCCCTCAGCCCGAGAACGCCGACGACGCGCGCCTCGAGCTGCTGCCCGAGGCCCTGCTCGATGCCGCCCTGCGCCCCATCGCGCTGGCCGCCAGCCCGCAAGGCCGGCTCGCGGTCATCGCCTGGGGTCCGGATGGCGAGCTGAACCTGATCGTCATCGACGGCGAAGCGCGCAAGAGCGCCATCCTCGAGGGCGCTGCCTACGCCCACGCCATTGCCTGGCTGGACGAGGCCGACGTCGCCCTGCGCGTGTCCGACCTGGCCGAGGCCCTGGTCTATCCGGCGGACGCAGCGCCCCGGCAGAAGCCCCTGGGTCGCCGCTACCCCAGTGCCGACGCGGTGCCTGGCGGCTTTGTCGCCTCACAGGACTGGCCGCCGCATCTGCCGCTGATGCGTCCGCAGGACGTGCCCGGGGCCGCGGAAAACGCGTCCTTCAGCCGCACCCTCGTGCCGCTGTCCTGGCGCGGCTTTGCTGCCAGCGGCATGGCCGAAGGCCACACGGTCGACACGCAATCCATCGACCTGGTCTGGCACCGCCTCTACGTCGAAGCCGTCATCCCGCCCGGCTGCGGTGTGCGGGTGGAGTTGCGCGCCTCGGACGAGAACGGTTTCAGCGGTGCCTGGTGGCCGCACTGGTTCGGCGACGCCAGCGCCTTGCAGGCCGACCTGCAAGCCGGCACACCGCGCGCCGCCTGGCTGGCCTGCCCGAGCGAACTGCCCCATCACGCCAGCCTGCTCGGCTGCGCGCCGCTGGCGAATCGCGTCGGCCTGTTCGGCGCCCTGGTGCAGCGCGCCGGCATGCAGCTGCGCGAACTGCGCGGCCGCCGCCTGCAACTGCGCCTGACGCTCTACGGCAACGGCCGCGCCACGCCGCAGGTGGCGGCCGTGCGGGTCTGGGGCGACCGCTTCTCCTATCTGCGCCGCTACCTGCCCGAGCTCTACCGCGACGACCCCGTCTTCGACCGGACTGCAAGCGGCGACGCGACGCGCCACGACTTCCTGGAGCGCTTCATCGGCCTGTTCGAAAGCGTGCTCACGCCGATGGAAGACCAGGTCGCCGACGCCCGCGTGCTGACGGCACCCGCGAGCGCGCCGCCCGATGCACTGGACTGGCTGGCCCGCTGGACCGGCGAGCGCTTCCCGTCCCGCCTGCCGACCGCGCAAAAGCGCGCCTGGCTGGCCAATGCGCCGCTGCTGCGCCGGCTGCGCGGAACGCGGGGTGGCCTGGCCCTGGCGCTGGACATCGCCACCGACGGCGCGGTGAGCCTGGGCCGCATCATCGTGCTGGAAGACTTCCGCCTGCGCCGCACGCTCGCCACGCTGCTGGGCATAGACCTGGAGCGCAGCGACGACCCGCTGCTGCCCGGCCTCGTCGTCTCCGGCAATTCCTTCGTCGGCGACACGCTGACGCTGGGCGACGCAGACGACGACCAGGCGCGCCGCGAGTTCCTGGCCCTGTTCGGCGAGGAGATTGACTCCGAGGCCGAGCGCGAGACCGTGGCCAGCGTCTACGAGCGCACCGCCCATCGCGCCACCATCCTCGTTCACGAGGGGCTGGACGAAGACCTGATCGCCATGGTGCGCAACCTCGCCGAAGAGATCGCACCGGCCCATGTCCTCGTCAAGGTGATGGCCGCCCGCGAGCCCTTCATGGTCGGCATCGCGGCCCTGGTCGGTGTGGACAGCTATCTGCGCGCGCCGGTGCCGCTGGAAGTGGCGCGCATCAACCGCAGCGGCGTTGGCCGCGGCGACCGTATCACCGGCGGCGGCGCGCTGGACTGGCGGCTGGACGACAGCAGCGGCCTCGTCGCCTTCGACGGCGCACCCAAGGCCCATCTGGACGCCGTCGCCATCGCCAGCCCCGGCGGCAATCTGCTGCTCGACGGCCGCCGCTCCGAACCCCCGCCCGACGGCGTGATCGCGCGCTGGCGCTTCACGCGACTTCCCGATCCCGAGTAGACCTACCAAGGAGTGCCACCATGGCCAAGTTCGAAATCAATGTCCCCTTCGAAACCGACCAGCCGACCGTCGTCGTCGAGGTCGACCCGCGCAGCCCGCTGGCCCGCGGTCGGCACAAGTTCCAGCTCGAGGTCATCGACGACTCCGGCAATGTGTCCCTGCCCGACACCGTGGACGTCATCGTCGCCGACCGCGAGCGCCCGACCGCCGTGCTGGCCGGCCCGCAGATCGCCGACCTCGGCAAGAACTTCGAGCTCAACGGCTCCAAGTCCTTCGACATCGGCGGCGTCATCAAGAGCTACCGCTACACCTATCTCGGCCCCGTGCGGTGAGCGACGCCATGGCCGTGCTGCCTGTCGGCAAGACGCTGGAGCAGGAGAAGCCGGTGCTGCTGGTCGAGAACAAGCTCGCGGCCGGCAAGCACCGCTTCAGCCTCGTCGTCGTCAACGAAAGCGGCGTGGAGAGCGAGGCGGTGTCGCTGGATGTCAGCGTGACTGCCGGTCGGGTCCTGCCCGTCCGCCCCGTGACGCCCATTGATATAGGACTGATCCGATGAACGCCCTCGATGAAGTCGATGCCCTGGAAGCCGCCGATCGCCTGGACCGGCCGGATCGTCCCTTCTACGACACCGGCGTGCTGCTGGGCAGCGACGACTTCCGCGACGAGCAGACCTACCACCGCTCGCGCCTGGCCCGCGCGCTGGCCTACCTGGCCGGCGCCGGCACGCTGATCGGCCTGCGCGCCGAAGCGGTCGCCAACGCGGCCGGCACCGAGCATGAGCTCAAGGTCGGCCCGGGTCTCGCCATCGATCGCCTGGGCCGCCTCATCGAAGTGCCCCGCGCCTGGTGCGTGCGGCTGGAGCCCTGGTTCGTCGCGCAATCCGCCGACGCGCTGCGCGCCGCCCATGGCGCCCAGGGCGTGGTGGCCGACCTGTTCCTGCGCTTCACGCCGCAAGCCCGCGGCCGCACGCCCAGCTTCGCCCAGGGCGCCTTCGACGCGACCGACGCGCTGGTGCCCAACCGCGTGCGCGACGCCTTCCGCTTCGAGCTGATCCTGCGGCCCGACGCCAAGGACGCACCGGCCACCGACTTCCTGCCCCGCTCGCGCTTCCAGGCCGTGCGGGCGCTGGCCCCGGCCGCCCGCCCCGACGCGCTGCGCGACGCCCTGCTCGACGGCTGGAACGACGCCACCAATGCGCACGCCCGCGACCTGGCCCGCCCCGACGGTGAGGCCCTGCCGCCGCTGCCCGAACACGGCGCAGCGGCCGATGGCTCGGACTCGCTGGCCGACCCGACCGCGCTTTTCATCGCACGGCTGCTGATCCCGACCGTCGAAGCGCCGGCGGCCGTGCCCGCAGGTACGCGCCCCACGCCGGTCTTCCCGGCGCTGGACGCCGCCCACATCGACAACACCAGCCGCCGTTTCGCCTATCCGGCCGATGCGCTGGCCGCGGTGTTCGGCATCTGATCGGAGACCCATCATGGCCATCCAGAAAGCCCCCCAGGTCTCATTCGGCGCCGCCAGCGGCACGCAGCGCACCGTCGTCAGCGTGGACACCGCCCGCGCGCTGCGCGAGGCCAATCTGATGGTGGAGGAGTCGCACCGGGTGCGGCCGCGCTGGTTCGACGGCAAATTCCTCTCCGCGCGTGACCTGACCCGCGAGCAGTCCTACTTCCTGGCCCGCCAGGCCGGCTTCGCACGGGCTCTCGGCGCGGGCGTGGTCGAGGGGCTGGAAGTGTCCCAGGGCAGCGTCGCCACCGAGCTGCAGGTCAGTCCCGGTTTCGGCTACACGACGGCGGGTGAACTGGTCGCCCTGACCGGGCCGGTGCGCGTGTCCCTGGCCCAGCTCTTCCAGCTGCAGACGCTGGCCCAGCAGCTCAGCGGCAGGAAGAAGCTGCTCACGCCGCCGCTGCGCAACCGCACCGGCATCTTCGTGCTGGGCCTGCGGGCGCTGGAGTTCAGCGCCAACCCGGTCTCCAGCTACCCCACCGGCCTGGATGCCGAACGCACCGTCGAACCGGGCGACATCGTCGAGGCCAGCGCGTTGACGCTGCACTATGTGGCGGACGCGCCCGGCGACCGTGTCGAGGCCTTGCGCGGCGAGCTGGCGCGCGAGGTCTTCGTGCAGCAGGCCGGCCCCAGCCTGCCGGCCGAGACCCTGGCCCTGGCCCTGGTGGCGCTGACCGGCGACACCGTGCGCTGGATCGACGTCCACCTGGCGCGCCGCACGGCCGGCCAATCGCATGCCGACGTGCTGGGCTTCGGCTTCGCACCACGCCTGCTGCGCGAGGCCCATCTGGCCCAGTACCAGGCGCAGCTCGACGATGTCATGAAGCGGCCGCTGGGCGCCCGGCCCAGCGCGGCCCAGTTCTTCTCCGCCCTGCCTGCCGCCGGCCCGCTGCCCGCCGCGGCCGTCAACACGGCGGACTTCAGCCAGAGCTGGCTGCCCGCCGGCATCGACGCCGAGCTGACGCTGGTGCCGCAGGACGAGATCGCCATGCTGGTGGAGGAGTCGCTGACGCTGCCGCCCATCGACCTGCAACTCGCCGCCGAAGCGCAGACCTCCACTTTCGTCAGCATCCTCGTCCCCGTGCCCCGCGAAGCCCTGGCCGCGCAGGCTCGCCTGCTGCGCCAGCGGCTCACACGTGCCCTCGTCGTGCCGGCCACGCGCCTGTCCGTCAAGCGCTCGCCGGCCGAATCGCTGCGCCTGCTCGAGAACACGCGGCTGGTGAAGACGGGCCTGTTCCCGCCGCCGGCCATCACCGACCCGGTCGACACGGCCTGGGCCAGCCTCGTCAATGCGCAGACCACGCTTTGGTATGCGCGGCGGCGCAATGTGGCGCTGCGGCCCGAGGTGGAGGGCGTGGCCGTCGCCGTCATCAACGAAGGTCCCAACCCCGACAACATCATCCGCGAGCGCTTCAAGGCCTTGGGTGAAACGGAACGCGTCGAGAAGCTGCTGGCCCGCTCCGACTCCCTTGCGCGGGCCGAGGCGGTGAAGCTGCTGTCGGCCGCCAAATTCTCCGAACCGCTGCTGGCGCATGCCGCGCTGGCCCAGTTGGAAGCGCACAAGACCCTGGACGAGGCCGCCGTGGCCGATGTCGCCACGGCCTTGAACACACCCGGCGTGGCCAATGGACTGGCCAGACTGGCCGCGCAGCGCCCCGACCTGCTCAAAGACAAGGAAGCCCTGCACAAGCTCGCCGGCAGCGAGCAACTGCTCGACATGGGCCGCACGCTGGCCCGCAGCAATGGCCAGGAGGCCGAGCGCCTGTCGGCCGATATCAAGGTGCCAGCGCGCGGCAAGGCCAACCTCGACAAGGTGCTGGCGGCGCGTTTCACGCCTGCCAAGCCGCGTTGAACCGGAGCTAATCACCATGGCCAGCGATCGCAGCACCCCCGCCCTGGACGGCTCGCGCATCGTCGCGCTGAACGTCACGCCGCCGGCCGGCACCGCGCGGAGTCAGCGCCTGGCGCTGGGCAGCGGCGAAGTGGCCGTGGCCGTGCAGCCGCGCCTGTCCAGCCGCACCGCAGCCGATGGCGAGCGGCGCATGAACGCCTTCGCCGGCCGCGCGCTGACGGCGCCGCTGCTGGAAGCCGAGCAGAACCAGCGCGCCCGCCGCATCGCCCTGCTCAACCGCGCGCTGAGTGCCGGCGTGGTCGAGGGCCTGGCCCTGGCCTTCGATGACGACGCCATCGCGGCGATTGACACCGCGGCCGCACCGCCGCCTGCTGCTGGCCTGGAGCTGGCCACCGCGCGCCGCGTCACCATCGAGCCCGGCATGGCCCTGAGCGCCGGCGGCGAGGAGGTCATCGCTCCTGCAGCCTTCTCCTTCGACCTGCTGGACCTGCCCGTTGTCGCGCCACGCTGGCTGCTGTCCGACGCCGACCCGGCACCCGCCATGCCGGCGGACGCCGACGGCAGCGTGCTCTTCGCCCGCGCCACCGGCCGCAGCCTGCGCACGCTGCTGACCCTGGGCCGGCCCCTGCCCCGGGTCGGCATCGTCGTGCTGGAACCCATCGAGCACCGTGTCGTGCAGGGGGCCGACCCCTTCGACCAATGCGAACGCGACCTCGATGCCGAGGCCTTCGAGGACCAGGTGCGCCAGGACGCCGCCCGCCCTGTCTTCTACGTCTGGCCCGACGAATGGCTGCCCCTGCCCGCGCCGGGCAATACCTGGCGCAATGCGCTGGCCCATGCCGTCTTCGCCCGCGAAGCCCAGCTCGGCAACAGCCAGAGCATGCCCTGGCATGCCAGCGGCGTGCCACTGGCCCTGGTGGCCGTCAACACCGTCTGGCAGCCGCTGTTCGCCGACCGCGCCGCCGTCGCGCGCCTGGGTGGCCGGCCGCGCGCCGAGGCCAATGCCCATCTCGGCGCCGGCACGCGCTTCCTCTGGCAGGCTCGCATCGACCAGTTCACCGAACACCTCACCGAGGCCGCCGCCGCAGGTGCCGACACCGTGGCCCTGGGCGACCAGATGCTGACACTGCCGCCGGCGGGCCTGCTGCCGCGCGACGCCGTCAACGCGCGCGCGGCGCGCCAGGTCTTCTTCCCGTCGACGCTGGACGTGGCCGCCTTGCCTGTGCCCCTCGAGCAACTGGACCTGGTGCTGGAAGCCGCCGCCGGCCTCGCCCCCATCGACCTGGCCGTGCGCGACAGCCTCTGCGTCTACGTGCCCGTACCGCAGACCGTCTTCGACCCCAAGCTGCTGCTGACCGAAGTGGCCGACGCCGATCACAAGATCGCCGATGCCATCGAGCGCCATGTCGACGACCGCGCCGACTGGCTGCGCCGCCGCCAGCGCCAGCGCCTGCAGCGCGAGGCGCTGACGATGGCCGCCGAAGGCCCCGACAACACCGACACCGTGCCCGACCCGCAGGACGATCCCTTGCGCCTCGAGGAGGAACGCCTGGCACCGCTGCAGCCCGCGCCGGCCGGCCTGCTGCACCGTTCGGCGAATGTGCGCGGCCTGCACCAGCATTTCCTGGATCACGCCGCCGAGACCCTGGCCGTGCAAAAGGGCGACGTGCTGTTCGCCTGGGTGCAGCTGGACCGCGAGTTCCCGCCGCGCACGCTGATGCTGCAATGGCAGATCGCCGGCAGCTGGGAGCACCGCGCCTACTGGGGCGAGAACCTGATCGGCTGGGGCCAGGACGGCACGCCTTCGCGCCTGCAGCAATCCACCGACACACCGCCTGTCGTGCCCACACCGGGTCGCTGGCACCGGCTGGAAATACCGGCCGCCGCGCTGGCGCTGGAGGACAGCGCCGTCGGCGGCGTGGCCTTCACCCTCTACGACGGCCAGGCCCTGTTCGGCCCTGTCGGCGTGCTGCGCAACGGCGCCGAGGCCGTCTGGCTCGACCAGAAGACGCTGGACTCCGGCACGCTGCGCGGCGAAGGCGAGTCCTGGGACTTCGTCGCCGCCGGGGATGCCGACACGGCCTTCGAGAGCGCCTACGACACCAGCGCCGACGCCAACGGCGCACGCGAGTCCACCGAGCTGGCCGCCCTGCTGGCCGACCCGCTGATCGCCGGCCGCAAGCTCGCGCCCATCACCGGCGACGACAGCAAGCTCAACCCCACCGAGGCCGACGCGGCCAAGCGCGGCTTCCAGACGCTGGCGGCGCTGATCCAGGCCAATGGCCTGCGCCAGACGGTCGCCGACCTGTCCATCCGCATCGACGAGGCGGACGATGCCGTCAACCTGGGCTATCTGCGCGTGCAGACCGACATGTACCGCCTGCGCCAGACGGTGCTCAAGCAGTCCCAGGCCAGCCGCTTCGCCGTTTCGCCCGCACTGACGCAGATCGCCGACCTCGACAACGCCAGCGCCACGCGCGAGCAGCTTTCCGACTTCTATGGCACGGTCAAGAGCGAGGCCCAGCTGACGCGCCCGGACGGCGCGACCAAGCCACCGACCTTCCCCATCCGCACGCGTACCGGCGGTGCCGTGCCGGGGCGGGCCGTCGGCAGGGCCGCCGCCGCGGCGGTGGAAAGGACGGCGCTGAACGTCAGCAGCAATGTGGGCATAGGCGCCAGCGTCGGCGGCTTCATGGCGCCTGCGCCCGCGCCCATCCGCAACATCGGCACCATAGGCGCGCCGATTTCAAACTTCGGACCGATCGCGGGCCTGACGCCGGCGGCGTCGGGTGTCGGCAGCGTCATCAACGCCGGCAACCTGGGCAGCGTCATCGGTAGCCAGTTCAACCTCGACCCGCGCATCAACCTGGGCGGCCTGATCCCGCTGGCCCCCGTGCCCGCGGCGCCGCCGCCCAGCACCAAGGTCACCGACGCCTCGGCGCTGACGGGCAAGGCCGAGATCCGCACCACCTCCATCGCCTCGCGGCTGGAACGGCCGCGGGCCATCGAGGCCAAGGACTTCACCGTCGCCACGCGGCTCGAAGTCATCAGCAAGCTCGCGGCGCTGGGCTTGGACCTGGATGAACTGGAGGTGCCGGGCATCGCCGAGAAGCAGACCATTGGCGGCGTGCTCAAGGAGTTCGACCCCGGCGGCCAACCCTTGCGCGCCGCGCCGATCAAGCTCAGCGCCCTCAGGCTGCGCTTTGCCGACATCAGCTTCGACCCCGACCCCGAGGACAAGGCCCGCGACGAATCGGCCTACTTCCTCGGCGGCGTGGACCTGTCGGACCACACCATCGCCGTGCTGCGCGCCGCTGAGGGCATCGTGCGCAAATACCGCGACGCGCTGGCGCGCTGCCAGAAATCGCTGGCGGCCATCGACGCCAGCCTCGGCGGCCTCGCCTCGCGCCTGGCTCTGGTGGAGCGCGAGCTGGCCGAGTCGCGCCAGGACGTGGC
The DNA here is from genome assembly GCF_056406535.1 of Roseateles sp. P1_C1_2. Taxonomy (NCBI): domain Bacteria; kingdom Pseudomonadati; phylum Pseudomonadota; class Betaproteobacteria; order Burkholderiales; family Sphaerotilaceae; genus Roseateles; species Roseateles sp. P1_C1_2. Next base: position 24,692 of record NZ_JBFUAB010000032.1, on the reverse strand, counting down.
CACCGCCCGCGCCCTGCTCGCCGAGGACCAGCAGCGCGCCGCCGCGCTGAACGCCACGCGCGACGCCATCATTGCCGAGCACGTGAAATTCCTCGCCTTCGCGCGGGCCCGCATCGGCAGCCGCACGACAGCCCTGCCGTCGCGCCTGCTCGATTCGGCCCTGGAGCCCGACGCCGTGCCCGCCTGCCTGGCCGAGCACGACGACCCACCCGGCGACGTGGCCGCCATGATCGGCATCGTGCGCCAGGCCCCGGTCGACTGGTTCCCGGCCCTGCGCGCCCACCTGAGCCTGCTCGACACCCATTTCGTCGCCGACCGCGTGCTCACGGCCCTGCCGCTGACGGCCAGCGCCATCACCGCCACCAACGTCAGCGCCCTGACCCTGCTCAACGGCCTGGCCGGCGGCGCCAGCCAGCAGATCGCCTTCAACGCCGTGCGCGCCCAGGCCGAGAGCGTCAACCTGGCCCGCAGCGAAGCCCTGCCCTTTGCCGCCGTTGCCCTGTCTTCGGCCAGTCTCGGCCTGGTGGGCAAGATCGACCTCATCGCACGGAGCGCATCGCTGGCCGACCTGGCGGCCGCCAATGCCGAACGCAATCTGCTGAACCGGCGCATGACCGAGGAGATCGCCCGCATCGCCCAGGTCGCGACCTGCCTGCATGCCCGCCTGTCGACGGTGCGCGCCGGCATCCGCCTCGATTGGGCCGAGCGCTTCAGCCAGTTCGACAGCGTGGGCGACCTGGGCGACCTGTCGACGCTGCCGCATTTCGGCGAGCTGGAGCGCGACGACCGCGAGGACATCCGCGACCTGGCGTCCTGGCTGCGCCGCCGTGTCGACGCGAACCAGCCGCGCGCCGTGGCGCTGATGGCGGCCCTGGTGCGCGTCTGCCTGCTGGCCGCCAGCCACAGCCCGGCGGGCCAGCTGCTGACCGGCCGGCTGGTGCGGCCGATTCCCATCCATCCCGGCGTGCGCTTCGAAGTGCAGCCTTCCCTGCCCGACCGTCTGCGTGTCGGCATGAAGGTGCAGCTGATGGACCCGGTGCTCAGCGCCTCCCTCGGCGTCAACCGCATCGCGGCGCACGCCGTGGTGGCCGACATCGTCGGCGGCATCGCGCATGTCAGCGTGACCCAGACCGTGCAGGCCGGCTTCACGCCGAGTGCGCGGTCCACCGTGAATTTCCTGCTGGGCTGATCGACCATGGCAACCGCCGAAGTCACCGTCCAACGCCTGCGGCTGAGGTCGCGGTTGGCGGTGCCCGGCCTGATGACCAAGGTGGAGGACGCGCTGCGCGTGTCGACCAAGCCGCCCGCGCTGTTGAATCGCCTCGTGCTGGTGCGCCGGCTGCGCCTGCGTACGGCCGCGGGCGCCAGTGCGCAGGCGCTCGCCGCGCAACTCGAGCGGGCCTGGCAGCAACTCGCGGCGCAGGCTTGTCCCATCGAGCAGGCGAGCGAGACGGCCGAGGCGGTATGGGCAACCAGCCTGGCGGTGGCGCGCCAGGCCTTGCTGCGGCGCTTGCTGCGGGGAGAGTCGACCGCGGCCTGGTTCTGGCAGCGGCTGCTTCCGCCCCAAGTGGACACGGCATGGCCGCAGCGGGCCGTGGCACTGATGCTGGCCACTGAAGAAGATATGCCGTCGACGGGTTCTGCCGTCGAGCTGCGAAAGCAGGCTTTGCAGGCACGCCTGCTGCTCGAGTTGATCGCGGAACACCGGATGGCGGCGCAGTTCATCGCGGCCATCAGTGACGTGCAGGTGCAGGCGGTGCTGAGCTTGATCGAGAAGGCGCCGAGCGGAACGCCGGCATGGCGCCATCGGCGACTTCACGCCGCGGCGCGTGCAGCTCTGGCGGCGTCACCTGCGCCCAGTGTCGAGATGCCGCGCGCCCGTTTGTTCGAGGTGATGACGGGGATGCCCGTCGTCGCTGAAAGCCCGGTCATCGAGTGCAGTCCCGCGCATCCAGCCGCGCTTTTGTCTGAGCGCGAACCGACGAAAACCCAGACACCGAATCTGGACGAGCCGGCCGTGGCGGCGCCCCATTTCCGAACGGCCATCGCCACAACGGCGCCTGCGACTCGGGCTGTCACGGCCTCGCAACTCCAGGCCGTCCTCGACCCCGGCCTTGCCAGCCCCTGGTCCGGCCTGTGGCTGATGCTGCCCCTGTTGCTGCGCCACGGCCTGGACGATGCCGACGACCCGCTGGCCGCCTGGGCCGGCGCGATGCGGGCGGCGTGCCGGCGCTTTCGCATCCCCGACGACGACCTCATCCACACCGCTGTGGCAGGCCTGGACTTGCCGGCAGCGGAGAGCCCGTACTGGCTGCGCACCGCCCGCCTCGCCGCCGTCCACGACGCTGGCCTGCCGCTGCTGCGCATCGCCCGGCGCCGTGGCGCGGCCTGGGTGTCGCCCGAGCGCATCGACATCGAGTTCCCGCCCACCTCGCTGGACCTGCGCATCCGCCGCGCCGGCTTCGACATCAACCCCGGCTTCGTTCCCTGGCTGGGCCGCATCGTGCACTTCCATTACCCGTCATGAACCCCGCCGACTTGCCGCCCCAACTGACGATGCGCCCGCGCGACTTCGGCCTGGCGGCGCTGGGTGCCTTGCTCATTCATCCGAGCGAACCGACTGCTGCACCCGAGGAGCGTTTTTTGCGCGAGGCGCTGGCCGCCGCGGGCGGCGACGACTGGCGCAAGCACGCGCTGGCCAGCCTGGACAGAGACGCAGCCCTGGCTCGCGCTCGCGACGCCTTTGGTCTGAGCGCCATCGAGACTCTGGTGCTGGCACTGGTCGCCGCCGTGGAAGACGACCCGCTCGCCTRCCGCGTCATCGCCTGGATGCAGGCGCCCCAGGCCAGCCCGCGGCCCGCGCTGGCCCTGCTCGCCCGCGCCTTCGCGCCGCTGCACGAAAGCTTCTCCGACACAGACCCGCAACGCAGCGAGACCACGACCCTGCACGCCTTGGCCTATGGCCGCGCGACGCGCCACGGCCTGCTGCAAAGCGAGGAACCGAACGCCTCACGCCCGCTGTGCGAAACCGCGCTGCGCGTGCCCGCCCCCATCGCGGCCGCGCTGGCCGGCGTGGCTTGCGACTGGCCCGGTGCGCCGACGCCCGCGCTTTGGCCCGTCGCCGCCGTTCCCCTGCTCGACACGGCGCTGGCCGACTGGTCCCGCGACCTGGCCGCCATGCCGCGCTCCGGCCTCGTCATCCGCAGCGCCGCACCCCACGAGGCGCGCGGCCTGGCCGACGCACTCGTGCGCCGCCTGGGCGCCGAGCCGGCCTGGTTTGCCAATGCAGACGCCCTGCCGCCCGGCGCCGAAGCCTGGCTGGTGCTGACCGGCCGCGTGCCCGTCTTCGAGATCGACAGCGCGCCCGGCACCGTGACCTCGCTGCCAGCCCTCGCCGTGTACGACGGCCCGGCCCTGGTCGTCACCGGCCTGGACGGCGGCGTGCGCCGCGACGGCCCCATGGCCGACTGGCGCGTGCCGCTGCCTGATGCAGCGACGCGCACCGCGCTGTGGCAAGCCGCGTTGACCGACGACGCCCTGGCCATTCAAGCCGCCGGCCGCTACCGCGCCGGCTATGCCCAGATCAGCGACCACGCCCGCCTGGCCCGCCTGCTCGGTGCCGGCCAGGCGACGAGCGAGAGCCTGCACCGCGCCGCCTTGATGACGCCCTCGGGCCGCGCCCTCGACGCGCTGGCCCAGCCGCTGAGCGAGGCCGTGCCCGATGCCGCCCTGGTGACCAACCCACAGCTGCGCGCGGAGCTGGAGCGCATCGCCCAGCGCTGCATGCAGCGTGAGACCCTGCACGCCGGCCTGGGCGCTGCGGCCCGCACGCGCGCCTGCGACGGCGTGCGCATGCTGTTCACCGGCGGCTCCGGCACCGGCAAATCCCTGGCCGGCCAATGGCTGGCGCATCGCCTGGGCCTGCCGGTCTACCGCGTCGACCTGGCGGCCATGCTGAGCAAGTGGATAGGCGACACCGAGAAGAACCTCGCCGAGCTGCTGGCCCGCGCCGAGCATGCCGACGCCATCCTGCTCTTCGACGAGGCCGACACGCTGTTCGGCAAGCGCACCGAAGTGGCCAGCGCCAACGACCGCTTCGCCAATGCCCAGACCAACTACCTGCTGCAGCGCATCGAGACCCACAGCGGCATCGTCGTGCTGACGAGCAACAGCCGCGCCCGCTTCGACCCGGCCTTTGCGCGGCGGCTGGACTTCATCGTCGATTTCGTCGCGCCCGACGCCATGGCGCGGCGCAGCCTCTGGCAGGCCCATCTCGGCGAGGCCAGCGATTGCAGCGCCGCCGACCTGAACCGGCTGGCGGCCCTGGGCGACTTCGCCGGCGGCCATGTCCGCAATGCCGTGCTGGCCGCCGCCGCCCAGGCCCGTGCTCGCGGCGCACGCATCGCCTATGCCGACATCGCCGACGGCCTGCGCGCCGAGTACCGCAAGCTGGGGCGCAGCGCGCCTGCGGACCTGTAGCGATCGATCATGCAGGCGCGCACCGCCACCGCACGCAAGCCGCGAGGCGCGGCCAGCCGCGGGCCACCGCGGGCAGCGGCAGCCAAATCATCGGCCGCAGGCCTGCCCCGCTATCTGCAGGACAAGGCCGGCCCCGGCCAGCCACTCCCCGCGCCGGTGCGCACCGAGATGGAAGGCCGCTTCGGCGCGCCGCTGGCCGATGTGCGCGTGCATACCGACGGCGCCGCCGCCGAATCGGCGGCCGGCATGGGCGCAAGGGCCTACACGGCCGGCAGCGACATCGTCTTCGGCGCCGCGCATTTCGCGCCGGAAAGCCCGTCGGGCCGCGGCCTGCTCGCGCATGAGCTCACCCATGTCGTGCAGCAGCGCCGCGCGGACACGCCCGCCACCCAGCCGAGCGCGGCCGACGGCGGCGCCCACCACGACAAGGCCGAACGCGAGGCCGAGGCCAACGCCAAGAAGATTGCCAGCAGCGCACCGCTGACGGCCAAGGAAACACCTGCCGCCGCCGTGCAGCGCGACGGCATCCTGGACACCCTGGGCAACGCCGCGGGCGCCGTGGCCGACTTCGGCGGCGATGTGGTGGACGCCGGCGTGGATGCAGCCGGTTCTGCCGTCGAGGCAGTCGGCGAAGCCATCGGCGCCGTCGCCATGCGCCTGGTGCGCGAGGTGGCGCCCAGCCTGGTGCCCGTCATCGAGCGCGGCCCGATGGCGCTGCTGCGCGACATGGTGTCTTCGGCGCTGGACGGCCTGGCCTCGGTACTCAATGCCTTGGACCCCAGCGGCACGCTGACGGCCATGCTGGGCGTCTTCACCGGCCTGGTCGAGCGCGCCGCCGGCATCGCCGCGGCCCTGCTTTCGGGCGACTGCCAACCGCTGCTGAATGCCATCGACGAGCTGAAGACTTTCGTCACGGAGGTGGCCGGCGAGGCGTGGGACCGATTGACGACCTTTCTGCAGCCCATCGGCGACTTCTTCACCGACCTGTGGAACGGCTACGGCGCGCCGGCCATCGAATGGCTGCGCAGCAAGGCCGGCGCCGTGTGGGCGCGCATCGAAGCCTTCGGCACCGACATCTGGAACTGGACCGAGCCGATACGCAGTGCCGTGGGTGACGCCTGGGGCTGGGTCAAGGAGCAGCTCTTCGGCCCCGAGGAGGCCGGCAGCGGCGACAGCTCGGGCGGCATCGTCGGCTGGATCACGACCAAGGCCGGCGAGGCCTGGGACTGGGTGAAAGAGCAGACGGCGCCCGTCTGGCAGCCCATCGCCGCCACGGCCCAGAAGGTGGCCGACATGCTGCCGCCGCCGTGGATGCGCAACTTCGGCCAGCAGATGCAGCAGATGTCGACGCAACTCAACGCCTCGGCCACGGCCATGGAAGGCGGCGACGGCGTGGCCGAGAACCGCGACACGCTGGCCACGGTGCTGCCTTCCGTCACGCAGGTGATTGGCACGGTGCGCAACGTCATCGTCGACGCGGGCGGCTGGGTGTCGACCAAGGTGGGCGCGCTGGGCACGGCGGTGTCTTCTTTGATGGGCAGCCTGCGCTCCAGCAGCCTGATGGCCATGCTGGCCAATGCCCTGGGCTGGCTGGAGGACGCGGCGCTGCGCCTCGTGAGCTGGGCGGACGAGAAGGTGCGCGGCCTGTTCGACTGGATCCTGCAGGGCTTCGACGCGCTGACGCCCTTCATCGAGAACGCGGTGGGCGTGGTGCGCAAGCTCATCGGCGTGGTGGGCGACCTGATGCGCCTGCCCCAGCTCATCCTGTCCAGCGTCTGGGAGGCGATTCCCTGCTGCATCCGCGAGCCGATCAAGAACTTCGTCTTCAACCAGATCCTGGCGCGCATCCCCGTCTTCGGCCAGTTCTTCAGCGACCCGACGCTGTGGCCGCGGGTGCAGGCCACGGCGCTGCGCATCCTGCGCCAGGTGTTCGTCGACGGCGACCTGGCCGGCGCGGCCTGGACCTTCTTCCAGTCGGTGCTGCGCGTGCTGGGCCTGCCGCCGGAGCTGGTGGTGCAGGTGCTGGCCAAGGCCGCCGCGGCCATCGGCGACATCCTGACCGACCCGGTCGGCTTCCTCATCAACCTGCTGGGCGCCGTGAAGGCCGGCTTCGGGCGCTTCTTCGAGAACATCGGCACCCATCTGCTGAATGGCGTCAGCGGCTGGCTGTTCGGCCAGGCCGAGTCCGCCGGCATCACGCCGCCGCGCGACTTCTCCATCGGATCCATCTTCGGCTTCGTGCTGCAGGTGCTGGGCATCACCGTCGAGCACATCTTCGAGCGCCTGACGCTCAAGCTCGACGCCGCCACCGTGCGCCGCCTGCGCCAGATCATGAACCTGGCCACGGGCGCCTGGCATTTCCTGTCCATCCTCATCAACGAGGGGCCGGCGGGGCTGTGGGTGGAGATCCAGAACCAGCTGTCCAACCTGTGGGACCGCGTGCTGGACGGCGTCATCAGCTGGGTCACCGACGCCATCATCGGCCGCGCCACCCGCTGGCTGATGAGCCTGCTGGACGTGACCGGCATCATGCCGGTCATCAACACGCTGGTGGCCGTCTACAACGCCATCGAGTCCTTCATGCAGTACCTGCGCGAGATGCTGGAGATCGTCTCGAAGGTGCTGGACGGCATCCTGGACATCGCCCACGGCGCCATCGACGGCGCGGCCGTCTTCCTGGAGGACGCGCTGGACCGCGCCATGCCGGTGGCCATCGGCTTCCTGGCCAACCAGTTCGGCCTGGGCCGCATCGGCGAGCGCATGCACGAGCTGCTGGAGACGGTGCGCGCGCTGGTCGACCAGGCCATCGACTGGCTGATCGACCGCGCCATCGAGCTGGGCCAGGCCTTCATCGCGATGGCGCGGCGTGGCGTGGCGGCGGTGCGCGACGCGGCCAGCGCCGTCGTCGGCTGGTGGCGCCGCCGCTTCGGCTTCACCGACGAAAACGGTGAAGGACATGAGCTCTACTTCACCGGCGAGGGCCCCACGGCGCAGCTGACCATCGCGTCGACCCCGCAGTCCTTCGGCGCCTTTCTCGATGCGCAGGCCGCCGGCGCCAGCGCCGCCAAGCAGACCAAGATCGCCCGGGCCCGCGGCCTGTATGCCGATCTGCTGCGCGTGCAGCGCACCGCGGCGCCCCCGGCGGCGGACGGTTCCGCCACCACCCCCGGCGCCAACGCCGAGGCCGAGGTGGTGCTGCTGACGACCCAGCTGGTCGACCTCGCCAAGGAGATCATGGGCGGCGGCGCGGGCGCGTCCACGGCCCCGGAATTCGGCAACCTGGAAGCCGGCATGGGGCACTCGGTCACGGTCGAAAGGCTGACCGCCGTGCACCCGCCCGGCAGCGAGCCCAGCGTGTCGGGCGGCCTGTGGGAAGCCCTCGGGCGGCGCCGCCACGGTGGCTCGACCTACTACATCATGGGCCATCTGCTGAACCACCACCTCGGCGGCACCGGTGCCTCATGGGCCAACCTGACGCCGCTGACAAGGTCGGCCAACAGCAGCATGTCGGCGGGCTTCGAGGAGCACGCCAAGACCCGCGTGCACGGCTCGCCCGCGGTGCCGGTGCGCTTCGAGGTCAGGGCCACCTTCGGCCGCGACGCCCGCGCCGCCGACCAGGCCCGCCTGCGCGCCACCGGCAACCCGGACGACGCCGTCATCGCCGACATCATCCAGGCGGAAAGGGCCGTGCCCCGCACCGTGACGGGCACGGCCACCGACCTGTCGACCGGTCAGCCCGGCTCGCAGGTGCCGCCGCTGAGCCTGACCAACACCGTGGACGAGAACGTCGACAACTACGCGCTGTCCGACGCGCCGCGCACGCCGGCCTATGTGAGCGAGATGTCCGCGGCCGAACTGATGCGCCTGCCGGGCGTGGACGCGGCCATGGCCCAGCGCATCAACGCCGGCAAGCCCTACCGGACGCAGGCGCAGTTCGACGCCGTCGCGGCGCCCAACAACTGGGACAACGTCGTCGCGACGACCGCGTTCCGCCTGCGCCTGTACCGGCGCTGAACCTGCCCTGGAGCTGGCCATGACCTCCTACCCCAACTGCCATCGCGCCCTGTCGGAACCCTGCAGCTTCGCGCTGCTGCAGTGGCCGGCCCTGGTCGGCCTGCTGGCCATCGATGCGCCCGGCATGCTCTGGCTCGCCCTGCGCATCGTGCTGGGCCTGTGGCTGGCCGCCATGCTGATCGCCAGCTATGCCGGCGGCCGCGGCGTGGGCTTCGGCAACGCGATGCTGCTGCAATGCGGCCTCGTCGCCGCGGCGTGGTGGATGCATCCCTCGGCCTGGGCCTTCGCCTGGTTGGCGGCCATCCCGCTGCTGATGCTGGCCGCGCAACGACTGCGGCTGAGGCGGATGGAGATGCCGGCCTGAGACGACAATGGCGGCCGACGCAGCCACCAAACTCCCATAAGTGCTTGTTTTTGAACGAAAACATTTGACAAACCGACCGAGGGCATCGTGGGCCTGAGGCTGCTTGTCGGTTTCGTCTGGCTGCTGAGCTGGCTGCCCTTCCGGGTCATCTCGGCGCTGGGCTGGCTGATCGGCAGCCTCATCGCGGCGCTGCCGACCTCGCGCCGCCGCATCGGCGAGGTCAATCTGCGCCTGTGCCTGCCCGAGCTCAGCGAGGCCGAGCGCGGTCGCCTGTTGCGCCGGCATTTCGTCGCCATCGTGCAGATGCTGCTGGAGTACGGCTATGGCTGGTTCGCTTCGCGCGAGCGCCTCAAGCGCCTGATGCGCATCGAAGGCCTGGAGCATCTGCGCGCGCTGGACGGCCGCAATGTGATCTTGATGATGCCCCACTTCACCGGCCTGGACCTGGCCGGCCTGCGCGTGTCGCTGGAGACGCCGCTGGTCAGCATCTACTCGGTGCAGAAGGACCCCTGGCTGGACGCCTTCTTCCGCGCCAAGCGGCTGCGTTTTGGCACCGGCATCATCTTTGCGCGCCAACAGGGCACGCGACCGACGCTGCGGGCGCTGAAGGAAGGCTATCGCCTCTACTACCTGCCCGACCAGGATTTCGGCCACCGCGATTCGGTCTTCGTGCCCTTCTTCGGCGTGCCGGCGGCCACCATCGGCGGGCTGTCGCGCATGGCGGCCGTCACCAAGGCGGCCGTATTGCCCTGCTATCCGCGCCGCGAGGCCGATGGCTATACGCTGGTCATCGAGCCGGCGCTGCAGGATTTCCCGAGCGACGACATCGTGGCCGACGCCACGCGCATGAACGCGGTGATCGAAGCCCAGGCGCGCCGACAATTGCACCAGTACTTCTGGCTGCACAAGCGCTTCAAGTCCCGCCCGCCCGGCGAGGCTGATTTCTACGGACGATGAACCACATCCCCTATATCAAGCTGAGCGTCGTCGCGATCTTCATCGCGAGCACGCTCTATGTGCACTTCCGCGGCCGTGTGCGCCTGCGCTTCTTCCGCCAGTTGATGGACCACTCCACCTTCATGGCGCCCATCAACTGCCTGATGTACATCTTCTCCAAGCTGCCGGCCAAGCCCTATCTGCCGGTGGCGGGCTTCCCGGAGCTGAAGCTGCTGGAAGAACATTGGCAGGACATCCGCGCCGAGGCTTATCTGCTGGCCGCGGCCGGCGAGATCAAGAAGAGCGACAAGTACAACGACGCCGGCTTCAACAGCTTCTTCAAGACCGGCTGGACGCGCTTCCACCTGAAGTGGTACGACGAGGCCCACGCCTCCGCACGCGAACTCTGCCCGGTGACGACCGGCCTGCTGCAGCGCATCCCGACCGTGAAGGCCGCGATGTTCGCGGCCCTGCCTCCGGGCGGCCGCCTCGTCACCCACCGCGACCCCTTCGCCGGCTCGCTGCGCTACCACCTCGGCCTCGTCACGCCCAACGCCGACAGCTGCTACATCTCGGTCGACGGCGAGCGCTACTCCTGGCGCGACGGCCAAGGCGTCATCTTCGACGAGACCTATCTGCACTACGCCGAGAACCAGTCCGACATGATGCGCATCATCCTGTTCTGCGACATCGAAAGACCGCTGAACAACCCGATGGCACGCTGGTTCAACCACTTCATCAGCCACACGCTGATCCGTGCGGCTTCGGCGCCCAACTCCGACACCGACCGCACCGGCGGCATCAACCGGCTGTTCGCCTATGTGCAGCAGGTGCGCCTGTTCGGCAAGCGCATCAAGGCCAGGAGCCGCTTCGCCTATTACGGGCTGCAGTGGCTGATCTTCGGCGGCCTGCTGGTCTGGTGGCTGATCCCCTGACATGCTGAGGCTGCGCCTGCTCGGCGGTTTTGAGATCGAGCGCGCCGGCCGCGTCGAGCTGACACGCCTGCCCAGCCGCGCGGCGACGCTGCTGCTGGCCCGCCTGGCGCTGGCGCCGAAGCGCCAGCATCCGCGCGAGGAACTGGTCGAGCTGCTGTGGCCCGGTGTCGAGCTCGACGCCGGCCGCAACCGGCTGCGCCAGACCCTGTCGACGCTGCGCGCCTTGCTGGAAACGCCCGAGGCGCCGCTGCTCCAGGCCGACCGCCTGCAGATCTCGCTGCTGCCCGGCGCCCTGGCCTGCGATGCGCAGGAGTTCGACGCGACACGGGCCCTGGCCCTCTACAGCGGCGAGCTGTTGCCGGGCTATTTCGACGACTGGGTCGTGCAGGAGCGCCACCGGCTCGCCGCGCTGGCCGAGGCCCTGCCCGAGCGCGCGCCGACGCCCCCGGTGCTGCAGTTCGCACCTGTGCCGGCGCCGGCCCTGCCCTCCTTCGCCACCAGCCTGCCGCGCTATCTGACACGCTACTTCGCGCCGCCCGGCCGCCTCGAAGCGCTGGCCGAGCGCCTGCCGCAATTGCGCCTGCTCACCTTCATCGGCCCGGGCGGTGTCGGCAAGACGCGCCTGGCCGTGGAGCTGGCCTGGCGCCAGTTCAGCCAGCTCGACTGGAGCTGCGGCATGGCCGCCCTGGCCGAGGTGCGCGATGAGGCCGGCCTCGTCGCCGCGCTGGAGCGCGGGCTGACGGTGACGCGCGGCGGCGGCTGGCCAGCCATCGAAGCGGCCTTGCAGGACCCTGGGGCCTTGAGCCTGCTGGTGCTGGACAACGCCGAGCAGGCCATCGGCGTCGTGGCCCAGGCCGTGCAGCGGCTGCTGGCACTGGCGCCCACGCTGTGCCTGCTCGTCACGTCGCGGCATGCGCTGGAGCTGGACGGCGAAACCCTGGTCGACGTGGCTCCGTTGTCGGATGCCCAGGACACCGCCCTGGCCCTCTTCGTCGACCGCGCCCGCGCCGTGCGGGCCGACTTCCATGCCAGTCGCGACAACCAGGCCGCGCTGACCGAACTGATCGCCGAGCTGGAAGGCCTGCCGCTGGCGCTGGAGCTGGCCGCCGCCCGGGTGCGCAGCTTTTCGCCCGCGCAGATGCTGGAGCAGTGGCGCAGCCCGCGTGCCGATGCCCAAGCCTTGCCGTCCTGGCTGTCCAGCCCGACCCGGGCGCCGCGCCACGCCTCAGTGGCCGGTCTGCTGGACTGGAGCCTCGCCTTGCTGGGCCCCGAACCGCGCGCGCTGCTGCAACGCCTGGCCGCGCTGCCGGGCGCCTTCGCCTGGCCCGATGTCGCGGCGCTGGACGGCACGCCGGCCCTGCTGAACGAGCTGACCGGGCATTCGCTGATCCAGGCCGGCGGCGACGCCGAGCCGCGCTATCGCATGCTGGAGTTGCTGCGCCGCGGCGTGCTCGCGCGCGTCGACCCGGCCGAGCAGCGCGCCGCACGGAGCAGCCTGCGCGCCGCGCTGTGCGACTGGGCGGACTCCCTCGGCCTGCAGGCGCCCATCACGGCCTGGCTGCCACGGCGCGAGCAGGCCCGGGCCCTCATCGCCCAGGCGGCCGACGACGGCGACGCGGCCAACGGCCTGCGCCTGGCGCTGGCCATGCGCCCCTGCTGGGAAAGCGACGGCGTCGACCGCACGCTGGTGGACCAGCTCGGCCTGCTGCTGCAGTTGGCGCCGCCCTCCTCCGCCGGCCATGAGCTGCGCGCCCACCTGGCGTTCACGCATGGCGACCGCAGCCTGGCGCTGGCCGAGGCCGAGCAGGCCCTGCAACTCGCCGGCAGCGACCCGGCCGCTCGCGCACCCGCCCTGGTGCGGCGCGCCTGGGTGCTGCTGGCCGGCGACAACCGCGAACAGGGCCAGACCCGGCCTCTGGAGGAAGCCATTGCGCTGGCCCGCCGCGTCGGCGACGCCTCCACCGAAGCGCGCGCCTGGCAGCAACTGGCCGCCATCGCCGTGTCGCGCGGCCAGCCGGCCCAGGCCGAGGCGCTGTACGCCCGCGCCCAGGAGCTGTGGGAGGCCGTCGGCCATTCCCGCCAGGCGGCCGCGCGGCTGCGCAACCGCGCCCAATGCCTGATCGAGCTGGGCGACATCGCCACGGCCGTGGGCTGGATCACGGCCTGCCAGCGGATGGCGGAGGCGGACGGCGACGGCGTCGGCCAGCTCGACGCGGCCTATTCCCTCGCCATGGTTCACGAGTCCCGGCGCGACTGGCCCGCCGCACTCGCGGCCGCGCGGCAGGCGCTGCGCATCGCCCACGCGCACCAGCATCTGCATGCGCGGGCATTGACGCTGCAGCTCTTCCCCCGGCCGCTGGCGAGGCTGCGCGACCCTGAGCGCGCCCTGCGCCTGGCCGCGTTTGCCGAGCAGTATTGGCAGCGCCACCTCGGCGCCCTGGGCGGCCGCGAGGCCCGCTCGCTGGCCCGCGTGCGCCGGCTGGCCACCGCGCAGCTGAGCGGCGACCAGGCCAAGGCCGCGTGGATCTCCGGACAAACCCTCAGTTTGAGCGAAGCCCTGGCCCTGGCCGGGGCGTGACGAACGGGCGGGCAAGCGGCCCTTCGCTAGCATCGAAGGTTTTGGTCTTCCCAACACCTGCCTCCATGCACCGTCTGAACGCCGCCCCCGCCCTGCTGCTGGCCGCAGCCCTGGCCGCGAACGCACAAGAAGCCGCCAAGCCCGCTGCCTGGAACGTCAATGCGCCACCCGGCGTGGCCAAGACGGCCACCATCGACACCAGGACCGGCACCTGGATGAGCGTCGATGTCAGCCCCGACGGCAAGACGGTCGTGTTCGACCTGCTGGGCGATCTCTACACGCTGCCCATCGCCGGTGGCGAGGCCAAGGCCTTGACGCACTCCATCGCCTGGGAGCAGCAGGCCCGCTTCTCGCCGGACGGCAAGCAGATCGCCTTCCTGAGCGACGCCGGCGGCGGTGACAACGTCTGGGTCATGAATGCGGACGGCAGCAATGTCCACGCCGTCACCAAGGAAGACTTCCGCCTGCTGAACAACCCGGTCTGGCACCCCAATGGCAAATACCTGCTGGCGCGCAAGCACTACACCGGCACTCRCAGCGCGGGCTCGGGTGAGATCTGGATGTTCCACGTCGACGGCGACGCGGCCAAGAACAAGGGCGTGCAGCTCAACGAAAAACCCAACTGGCAGAAGGACCTGGGCGAGCCGGCCATCTCGGCCGATGGCAAATACCTGTACTACAGCCAGGACACGACGCCGGGCCGCGTCTTTGAATACAACAAGGACGGCACCGCCGGCATCTACACCATCTTCCGCCAGGACCTGAACGACGGCGCCGTCGAAGCCTTCGTGCAAGGCCCCGGCGGCGCGGTGCGCCCGACGCCTTCGCCCGACGGCAAATACCTGGCCTTCGTGCGCCGCGTGCGCAACCAGAGCACGCTGTTCCTGAAGGACCTGCAGAGCGGCCGCGAGTTCCCGGCCTGGGGCGGCCTGTCGCGCGACCTGCAGGAGATCTGGGCGATGTGGGGCGTCTACCCCAGCTTCGCCTGGATGCCCGACAGCAAGGAGATGGTCGTCTGGGCCGAAGGCAAGATCTGGCGCGTCGACCCCTTCAAGAGCAAGGCCACCGAGATTCCCTTCCACGTGAAGGACACGCGCGAGCTGCGCGAGCCGATGCGCTATGCGCAGGAAGTCGCGCCTGAGAAGTTCGCCGTGCACCAGCTGCGCGGCGCCCAGGTGTCGCCGGACGGCAAGCGCGTCGTCTATTCGGCGCTCGGCTCGCTGTACGTGAAGGACTTGCAGGATGGCGCTCAAGGCACGCCGCGCCGTCTCACGAAGCAGAACGACGCTTTCGAGTTCGCGCCGAGCTGGTCGCGTGACGGCAAGAGCCTGGTCTATGCGACCTGGCGTGACGACACCCAGGGCACGGTGCGCCGCCTGGACGTCGCCTCGGGCAAGGAGACCGTCCTCGTCAAGGAGCCAGGCAAATACCTCGAGCCGCGCCTGTCGCCGGACGGCAAGCAGCTCGTCTACCGCAAGGTCAAGGGCGGCGGCCTGACCAACCCCTGGCACAGCCTGGACACCGGCCTCTACCTCGCCGCGGCCGACGGCTCTGGTCTTGGCCAGCGCATCTCCAAGGAAGGCGATGGCGCCCAGTTCGGCGCCCGCARCGATGAGCTGTTCTTCACCAAGACCAGCAACACCAGCGAGGTCGAGATCCGCAAGGCGCTGATGCGCCTGAATCTCAACGACCGCAGCGAGACCGAGATCGCCCGCAGCGACGTGGCTTCCGAGTACAGCGTGTCGCCGGACGGCCAGTGGCTGGGCTTCGTCGAGCGCTTCCATGCCTATGTGACGCCGCTGCCGCGCGTGCAGGGCCAGTCGGGCAAGGTCATCAGCGTCGGCGCCAAGATGGACGCCCTGCCGGTGCGCCAGCTCGACGTCAACGCCGCGTCCGGCCTGCACTGGAGCGGCGACAGCAGGCGCCTGCACTTCGCGCTGGGCGACGAGCTGTTCACGGCCAATGCCGAGGGCAAGAGCACTGAAAAAGAAAAGGCGACCGCGCAGAAGATCGGCTTCGAGCAGGCCAGCGACAAGCCCAGCGGCAAGATCGCGCTGACCGGCGCGCGCATCGTGACGATGAAGGGTGATGAAGTGATCGAGGGGGGCACCGTCATCGTCGACGGCAACCGCATCGCCGCCGTCGGCAAGGACATCGCCATCCCCGCCGATGCCAAGCGCATCGATGCCAGCGGCAAGACCATCGTGCCGGGCTTCATCGATGCCCACTGGCATGGTGCGATGAACGACTCCGGCCTGATCCCGCAGACGAGCTGGGTCAACCTGGCGTCGCTGGCCTTCGGCGTGACGACGCTGCATGACCCGTCCAACCTCAGCTCGGCCATCTTCACGCAGAGCGAGATGCAGCGCGCCGGCATCGTCACCGGCCCGCGCATCTACTCCACCGGCACCATCCTCTACGGCGCCAAGACGCCCTTCTCGTCCACCATCAACGGCCTGGACGACGCGCTGACCCACCTGAACCGCCAGAAGGCCGAAGGCGCCATCAGCGTGAAGAGCTACCAGCAACCGCGCCGCGACCAGCGCCAGCAGGTGCTGGAGGCCGCACGCCAGACCGGCATGATGGTCGTGCCGGAAGGCGGCTCGCTGTTCCAGCTCAATATGAGCATGATCGTGGACGGCCACACGACGGTGGAGCATTCGCTGCCGCTGGCCGAGGTCTGGGATGACGTCCGCCAGCTCTGGAGCCAGAACGCCGTGGGCTACACGCCGACGCTGAACGTCGGCTACGGTGGCCTGGACGGCGAGCACTACTGGTATGCCCGCACCGACGTCTGGAAGCACCCGCTGCTGAGCCGCTATGTGCCCAAGAGCGTGCTGGAGCCGCGCTCCGTGCGCCGCGTCACCGCGCCCGAGGAGGACTTCAACATCGTCCGCGTGGCTCGCACGGCCACCCAGCTGTCACGCGCTGGCGTCAACACCTCCATCGGCGCCCATGGCCAGCGTGAGGGCCTGGGTGCGCACTGGGAGATGTGGATGTTCGTCATGGGCGGCATGACGCCGCACGAGGCGCTGCGCGCCGCGACCATCAACCCGGCGCGCAACTTCGGCTTCGACAAGGACCTGGGCTCGCTGGAACCGGGCAAGCTGGCCGACCTCGTCGTCATCGATGGCAACCCGCTGGCCGACATCCGCCAGTCGGATCGCATCGCGCAAGTGATGCAGAACGGCCGCCTCTACGACGCGCAGACGATGAACCAGGTCGCGCCGGTGGCCAAGGCCCGCAAGCCGCTGTTCTTCGAAGGCGCGGACGGCCAGAGCATGCCCATCGATACCGAGGCCCTGGAAGCGGGCCACGTCGGCGACTAAGTGCGGGACAAGCGCCGCCGGGCCAACAAAACGGCGGCGCCGCACAGCGCCATCAGCAAGGTGCCCGGTTCGGGCACCGGTGCTGCCTGCAGATAGTTGAAGCCCGAGGCCGAGGTGAGGGCCACCTGGTCTTGCTGCACGCCATTGAGCGAGACGGTCATGCCGCCCCAGCGCAGCGTGTGCGACAGGTCGAAGGAGGACGTGGCCAAGGCACCGCCATGGCCGTCATTCGCCGTCTGCGCCGTGCCCGTCAGCTCCACGATGAGGGGCAGCATCTGGCCGGTCAGGAAGGTGGCCGTGCCATGCAGCGTGGTCAGTGGGTCGCCGACATAGCCGTGCACGCCAAGCACCGGCGAGTTGTTGTAGAGGGTGGCATCGCCGCCCAGGTCGTAGGCACCGCCGCCGACATCCGCCCTGACCTGCCAGGACGCCGAGCCGATGTTGGAGTTGCCGACGCTGAGGCTGCCGTCGAAGTTCAGCTGGAAATTCACCGTCACCTGCGTGTTGGCGGCCACGCCCGGCAGGTCCAGCTTGAAATCGTCGCGCCAGATGGCGCGGGCGACGCTGTTCAGGCTGCCGGTCGAGTCGCCATCCACCTTCAGCGTGCCGATCTGGGCAAAGGCGTGGGCGTGTCCGCTGGAACTGGCGCCCCCTGTGACCAGGCCGCTGGTCAGTTCCGCCGACCCCTGCTGGGTCAGCACGGGGTTGACCGGCCCAGTGCCACCGCTGAAGTTCGGGTTCACGCCCAACTGCGCGGTCACGAGCGTGGATGCCTGGGCGCCGATGCAGCCGAGTGCCAACGCGAGGATCGTCAAATTGCGCGAAAGCTTCATGGCCTGTCTCCTGGGTTTGCAAACAGTCTGCCGCGCCGGTTTTGAAAGTGCAGCCCCCTAGATCTTTGGGCGTCCTTCATTGGCATCTAGAATCCCCCCGGTCAGGAGAGCGCCCCGTTGCAATTGGGGGCCGCCGAAGGCGCAACAACGCTCAGGCAGAAGGACTGACAAGACGTGGCGAGTGACAGACACTCGACGCGTTCCTCACTGGAGAGAGGCCGATCCTTGAGTCGGTCCACCGAAGGGGCAAGCCCGTGGCGATTCGCCAGGGTCAATCTCTCAGGTACCCCGGACGGCGAGGACATCCAAACCCGAATTCCGTCGGAGCCCTTGATGTCCTCTTTGCTGCAAACGCCTCTTCACGCCCTCCACGTCGAACTCGGCGCCAAGATGGTGCCCTTCGCCGGCTACGACATGCCGGTGCAATACCCCGCCGGCGTGATGGCCGAGCACAAGCACACCCGGGCCGCCGCCGGCCTGTTCGACGTGTCCCACATGGGCCAGGTGCGCCTGGTCGGCGCAGACGCCGCAGCCGCCCTTGAAACCCTGGTGCCGGTCGACATCGTCGACCTGGGTGTGTTCAAGCAGCGCTATGCCCTGTTCACGAACGACCAGGGCGGCCTGCTGGACGACCTGATGGTCTGCAAGCGCCCCGACGACCTGTTCGTGGTGGTGAACGCCGGCTGCAAGGACCAGGACATCGCCCATATGCAAAAGCACATCGGTGCACGCTGTGAGGTCATTCCTGTCCCTGAACGCGCGCTGCTGGCCCTGCAAGGCCCGCAGGCCGTGGACGTGCTCTCCCGCCTGAACCCTGAGGTCGCCAAACTGACCTTCATGACCGGTGGCTTCTTCAAGCTGGACGGCATCGACACCTTCCTGACCCGCTCGGGCTACACCGGCGAGGACGGCTACGAGATCTCCGTCCACCAGGACGACGCCGTGGCTCTGGCCCGCAAGCTGCTGAGCCATGCCGAGGTCAAGCCCATCGGCCTGGGCGCGCGCGACTCGCTGCGCCTGGAAGCGGGCCTGTGCCTCTACGGCCACGACATCAACGAGACGACCACGCCGGTCGAGGCCGCCATCACCTGGGCCATCCAGAAGGTGCGCCGCGCCGGTGGCGCGCGTGCCGGCGGCTACCCGGGCGCGGCCGTCATCGATGAGCAACTGGCCAACGGCGCGGCTCGCAAGCGCGTCGGCCTGGTGGGCAAGGAGCGCATGCCTGTGCGTGAGGGCGCCAAGATCGTGGCAGCCGACGGCACCGAGATCGGCACCGTCACCAGCGGCACACTGGGCCCCACGGTCAACCAACCGGTGGCACTCGCCTATCTCGACAAGGCGCATACCGCCGCTGGCACCGAAGTCTTCGCCATCGTGCGCGACAAGCGCACGCCGATGGTTGTTTCCGCTACCCCCTTCACCCCCAACCGCTACTACCGCGGCTAAACCTCTCGGAGCCTGAACGATGAGCATCAAGTACACCCCCGATCACGAATGGCTTGACGTCCACGGCGACGGCACGGCGACGGTCGGCATCACCGTGCACGCGCAGGACGCGCTGGGCGATGTGGTCTTCGTGGACCTGCCCGAAGTCGGCAAGACCTATGCCGAGAAGGAAGTCGCCGGCGTCGTCGAGTCCGTCAAGGCCGCGGCCGACGTCTACATGCCCGTCGATGGCGAAGTCGTCGAAGTCAACGAAGCCCTGCGCGACGACCCGGCGCTTGCCAATACCGACCCGCTCAAGGCCGGCTGGTTCTTCAAGGTCAAGCTGAGCAATCCCAGCCAGCTCGATGCCCTGATGGACTCGACCGCCTACGACGCCCTGTTGAAGACCCTGTAAATCCTCGAAGCAAGACCCGCCATGCCGACGCCGCTTTCTCAACTCGAAGACGCCTCCGAATTCCATGCCCGCCATATCGGGCCGGATGCCGTCGATGAATCCCTGATGTGCGCCGCCGTCGGCGTGGCCAGCCGGACCGCGCTGATCGACGCGGTCGTGCCCAAGTCCATCCGCCGCGCCCAGGGCATGAAGCTGCCCGCGCCCATCACCGAGGCCGGCGCGCTGGCCGAGCTGAAGCTGATCGCCGGCAAGAACAAGGTCTACAAGAGCTTCATCGGCCAGGGCTATTACGGCGTGCACACGCCGGGCGTCATCCTGCGCAACATCCTCGAGAACCCCGCCTGGTACACGGCCTACACGCCCTACCAGGCCGAGATCTCGCAGGGCCGCATGGAGGCCATCCTGAACTTCCAGACCATGGTGACCGACCTCACCGGCATGGACATCGCCAACGGCTCCATGCTGGACGAAGCCACCTCGGCCGCCGAGGCCGTCACGCTGGCCAAGCGCGGCGTGAAGAGCAAGAGCAACACGCTGATCGTCGCCGGCGACGTGCACCCGCAGACCATCGAGGTCATCCAGACGCGCTGCGCGCCCTTGGGCATCGACGTCAAGGTCGGCATGGCGCCCGCGCTGATGGCCGAGAACGACTATTTCGCCGTCGTCTGCCAATACCCCAGCACCACCGGCCTCATCCATGACCTGAAGGCCTTTGCCGACCAGGCCCACGCCAAGAGCGCCGCCTTCATCGTCTGCACCGACCTGCTGGCGCTGACGCTGCTGGTCTCGCCCGGCGAGTTCGGCGCCGACATCGTGGCCGGCAACAGCCAGCGCTTCGGCATGCCCATGGGCGCCGGCGGCCCGCACGCCGCCTTCCTGGCCTGCAAGGACGAGTTCAAGCGCTCCATGCCGGGCCGCCTCGTTGGCGTGTCCAAGGACGCGCAAGGCCACCCGGCCATGCGCCTGGCGCTGCAAACCCGCGAGCAGCACATCCGCCGCGAGAAGGCCACCTCCAACATCTGCACGGCCCAGGTGCTGCCGGCCGTCGTGGCCAGCATGTACGCCGTCTACCACGGCCCGCAAGGCCTCAAGCGCATCGCCGAGCGCGTGGCCAGCTACACGGCCATCCTGCACGCCGGCCTGACGCGCCTGGGTGCCAAGGTCGTCACGCCGCATGTGTTCGACACGCTGCTCGTGGAGTGCGATCCCGCCCCCGTCATGGCCAAGGCCGTGGCCGCGCAAGCCAACCTGCGCAAGATCAGCGACAAGCACGTCAGCATCGCGCTGGACGAGACGACGACGCGCGCCGACCTCGAGGCCATCTGGAGCTGGTTTGCGCCCGCCGGTGCCGCCGTGCCGACCGTTGCCGAATTCGCCGCCGGCGTCGACAGCCTGATCCCGACGCAACTGCGCCGCAGCAGCGCCTACCTGAGCCACCCGGTCTTCAACACCCACCACAGCGAAACCGAGATGCTGCGCTACATCCGCAGCCTGTCGGACAAGGACCTGGCGCTGGACCGCAGCATGATCCCGCTGGGCTCCTGCACGATGAAGCTGAACGCCACGGCCGAGATGATCCCCATCACCTGGCCGGAGTTCGCGGGCGTGCACCCGTTCGCGCCGCAGGACCAGCTGGCCGGCTACACCGAGCTGGACCAGCTGCTGCAGAACTGGCTGACCGAATGCACGGGCTATGCCGGCATCAGCCTGCAGCCCAACGCCGGTTCGCAAGGCGAGTACGCGGGCCTCTTGGCCATCAAGGCCTGGCATGAGTCGCGCGGCGACCACCAGCGCAACGTCTGCCTGATCCCTGAAAGCGCCCACGGCACCAACCCGGCGTCGGCCCAGATGGTGGGCATGCAGGTCGTTGTGACCAAGTGCGACAAGGAAGGCAATATCGACCTGGTCGACCTGAAGGCCAAGTGCGAACAGCACGCCGCCAAGCTGGCCGCGATCATGATCACCTACCCCTCCACCTACGGCGTGTTCGACACCCACGTGAAGGAAATCTGCGCGATGGTGAAGGCCCATGGCGGCCGCGTCTACGTGGACGGTGCCAACATGAACGCGCTGGTCGGCGTGGCGGCACCCGGCGAGTTCGGCGGCGACGTCAGCCACCTGAACCTGCACAAGACCTTCTGCATCCCGCACGGCGGCGGCGGCCCGGGCGTCGGCCCGGTCTGCGTCGTCGATGACCTCGTGCCCTTCCTGCCCGCGCACCGCACCGCGGGGCTTGGCAAGGAGACCAACATCGGCGCCGTCTCCGCCGCGCCGCTGGGCAACGCGGCCGTGCTGCCGATCTCGTGGATGTACATCCGCATGATGGGTGCCGAGGGCCTGAAGAAGGCCACCGAGGTGGCCATCCTGTCGGCCAACTACGTCGCAGCCCGCCTGTCGGACCATTACGACATCCACTTCAGCGGCAACATCGACGGCGTCAAGGGCGGCGGCGTCGCCCACGAGTGCATCCTGGACCTGCGCCCGCTGAAGGACAGCTCCGGCGTCAGCGCCGAAGACGTGGCCAAGCGCCTCATCGACTACGGCTTCCACGCACCGACGCTGAGCTTCCCCGTCGCCGGCACGCTGATGGTCGAGCCGACCGAGAGCGAGTCCCGCGCCGAGCTGGACCGTTTCATCGACGCGATGATCCAGATCCGCCACGAGATCGCCGACGTCGAATCCGGCAAGGTCTCGCGCGAAGACAACCCGCTGGTCAACGCGCCGCACACGTCCATGGTCGTCAGCGCGACGGAGTGGGCTCATGGCTACAGCCGCGAAGCCGCCGCGTTCCCGCTGCCCTCGCTGCGCCGCCAGAAATACTGGTCGCCGGTGGGCCGCGTGGACAACGTCTGGGGCGACCGCAACCTGTTCTGTTCCTGCGTGCCGCTCAGCGAGTACGAGGAAGCCTGATCATCACCATGCCCTCTGAGATGGGGGCGAGTCACGAGGCCCGGCAAACCCGGTTCTCGGGCTCCGCTGGATGAAAACGGGCGGCCAAAAGCCGCCCTCTAACCAATCGAGGCAGTCATGGCCGTTTCCGTTTTCGACCTCTTCAAGATCGGCATCGGTCCGAGCTCCTCGCACACGGTCGGCCCGATGCGTGCCGCCCGCCTGTTTGGCCTGCGGCTTCAGCACGACGGCCTGCTCGACAAGACGAGCCGCGTGCAGGTGGTCCTGTACGGCTCGCTCGGTGCCACCGGCAAGGGTCACGGCAGCGACAAGGCCGTGTTGCTGGGCCTTGCCGGGCATGAGCCGGACTCCGTGGATGTGGAAGCCATCCCCTCCCTGCTGGAGGCGATCCGCGCCGGCGACCTGAACCTCGTCGGCCAGCACCAGGTGGCCTTCGACGAGTCCAAGGACCTCGTCTTCAAGCGCCGCGAGACCCTGCCCTTCCACGCCAACGGCATGCGCTGCATTGCCTTCGACGCAGACGGCAACGAGATCGCCAACCGCGTCTACTACTCCGTCGGCGGCGGCTTTGTCGTCAGCGACGAGGTGGCGGCCGACGGCAGCAAGCAGAAGGTCATCGCCCCCGACACGACGGTGCTGCCCTACCCCTTCAAGTCCGGCGACGAACTGCTGGAACTGACCAAGCGCCACGGCATCTCCATCGCCGAGCTGATGCGCCGCAACGAGTGCCATTGGCGCACCGAAGCGGAAATCGACGCCGGTCTGATGAAGATCTGGGGCGTCATGCAAGCCTGCGTCACGCGCGGCTGCAAGACCGAAGGCATCCTGCCGGGCGGCTTCAAGGTCAAGCGCCGTGCGGCCCAGCTGCACCGCGACCTGACGGCCAACCCCGAGGCCGCGCTGCGCGACCCGCTGCAGGTGATGGACTGGGTCAACCTCTATGCGCTGGCCGTCAACGAGGAGAACGCCGCCGGCGGCCGCGTCGTCACCGCACCCACCAACGGCGCGGCCGGCATCGTGCCCGCGGTGCTGCACTACTACACACGCTTCGTCCACCACGCCACCGAACGCGGCGTCGTCGACTTCCTGCTCACCGCCGCCGCCATCGGCATCCTCTACAAGGAAAACGCCTCCATCAGCGGCGCCGAGGTCGGCTGCCAGGGCGAGGTGGGCGTGGCCTGCTCGATGGCCGCAGGCGCCTTGTGCGCCGTCATGGGCGGCACGCCGGAGCAGGTCGAGAATGCCGCCGAGATCGGCATGGAGCACCACCTGGGCCTGACCTGCGACCCGGTGGGCGGCCTGGTGCAGATCCCCTGCATCGAGCGCAATGCCATCGCCTCGGTCAAGGCCATCAACGCGGCGCGCATGGCGCTGCGCGGCGACGGCACCCACTTCGTCAGCCTCGACAAGGTCATCAAGACCATGCGCGACACTGGTGCCGACATGATGACCAAATACAAGGAAACGGCCCGCGGCGGGTTGGCGGTCAATATCGTCGAATGCTGAGCGCCGCCAGAGCGAACGGCGTATTGGGCTTGGGCTCAACGCCCGCGGCGTTGCCCAGCAGCGCGGTCAGGTCGACGGCAATCATCCAGCCGCAGATACAGGGCATTTGAGGAAGTTGGCGAGTTACGCCAGCCGCAGCACGAGGAAGCTCGCGAAGCTCTCCATCAGCAGCGACGCGACGAACAGCACGATGCCGCAGACGAAGGTGCCGACGAGGAAGCCCGTCTTGTAGCTGAGGTAGCCGATCCACTCCAGGAAAAGCAGAACAGCGAACACACAAATGATGCTGCCAACGACCTTGAGGTCGTACAGGTAGTAGCCGATCATCGCCGCGACAAAGACCACGAGGAAGGTGATCAGGAAGCCGCCGGACCTCCTGGTGAATGGCGAAGCACCCACCAGAAAGCCTACGCCCAGAGCGATGGTGCAGTAGTACTCCAGGCCGATGGCGAACAGGCCCGCTTGCGCAGGCAGCAAGCCCATCACCTTCGTGATGCTGTAAGCAGCCAGCACCACCAGATGTCCCCAGATGACCGCGCCTGTCGCCTTGTCGTTGAAGAACAGCGTGAGCACACCCGGGCGGTAATACATGCCGAAGCTCAGGATGCCGGAAAGACAAATCGCGGCGAAGAAGCCGAAGATTTGCGACTGGTAAGCGAGAGTCAGGGCACCAAAGTACACCATGCCCCAGAAGCTGGCCACCGACATCGGCGGCACGCTGAATCGCCCCGGGTTTTGAGGAGGCTCCAACCCTTGAGAAGATGGAGCCATGAACAAGTCAAACAAGTTCTCACCTGAGGTCCGTGAGCGCGCGGTGCGCCTGGTGCAAGAACACCGAGGTGAGTACCCATCACTGTGGCTGGCAGTGGAATCGATCGCGCCGAAGATCGGCTGCGTGCCGCAAACACTGCTGACCTGGGTCAAGCGCCAGGAGATCGACACCGGCGTGCGCGAGGGCGTGACGACGT